>JBLMYS010000223.1:0-10928 GCA_050258415.1 Acidobacteriota bacterium
CTACACTGGTAGTTATTGTATTTACTGCTCTTTCTTTGCTTGGTCTGCTTTGCTACTCAAAGCTTAATTATGACCTGATACCAAAGGTGGATGTACCTATAGTAGCAATAACTACAGTATACCCCGGAGCATCTGCAGGTGAGGTTGAGAACTCGGTGACCAAAAAACTTGAGGATGCCCTTTCAGCGCTCGAAAACGTAAAGAGCATGAGCGCCTCTTCACAGGAAGGGTTTTCGACCATGGTTCTGGAGCTCATGCCAAATACAAATGTCGACCTTTCGCTTCAGGATGCACAAAGAAAAGTTAACGGAGTTTTATACCAGCTGCCTGAGGGCGCAAAGACTCCTTCTCTGCTGAAATTTTCAACCGATGAGATCCCGGTACTTAAACTGGGCGTATATGGTAAAATTCCGGCAACAAAGCTCTACCAGCTTACCAAAGACCAGATAAAGCCGCAGCTTGCAAAGCTGAGCGGCGTTGGTATGGTTACCATTCTTGGCGGCGATGAGCGCGAAATAAGAATAAATGTAAACAGGGATAAACTTGCCGCATACAAAATTTCCATTGCACAGCTCTACGGCGCTGTAAGCAGTTCTAATATGCAGTTTGCAACCGGCAAAATTGAAGGCAGCAACAGCCAGTACACCGTACGCCTCTCGGGAAAGGTAGTCTCGCTTGAGCAGCTGAAGAACATTATCGTTTACCACACCCCTGGCGGAAGCGACATAAGGCTCTCCGACGTGGCCGAAATTGTTGACGGTATTGCAGAATACACGACTCTTAACAGAATCAACGGTGAAAACTCAATCGGTATAATGATTCAGAAGCAGTCAGACGCCAATTCCGTGGAAGTAAGCGAGCTTGTAAAAAAAGAGCTAAAGGTAATCGAAGAGCAGTACCAGTCAAGCGGCGTAAGGTTCGACATTGCATCTGACAATTCCGTCTATACGCTGGCCTCGGCAGATGCGGTTATGGAAGACCTTGGCCTTGCGATTCTGCTTGTTGCAATAGTAATGTTTTTATTCCTGCATTCAATCAGGAACTCATTCATCGTGCTTGTTTCTATTCCGACTTCAATTATTTCGGTATTTACAGGCATGTATATTTTCAACTTCTCACTGAATATCATGACGCTGATGGCGCTTTCGCTAGTTATCGGTATCCTGGTTGACGACTCGATTGTTGTGCTTGAGAATATCTACAGGCATCTTGCAATGGGTAAGGATAAGAAAAGAGCCGCACTCGACGGACGAAATGAAATAGGCTTTACCGCTGTTGCAATTACCATGGTGGACGTTGTGGTGTTCGTTCCAATGGCGCTCATCTCAGGCATGATCGGAAACATTATAAGGGAGTTCTCACTGGTTGTTGTGTTCTCGACCCTTATGAGTCTATTTGTATCTTTTACCATCACTCCCCTTCTGGCCTCAAGGTTCAGCAAGATTGAGCATCTGACGCGCGGCACACTGATGGGAAAGATCGCCTTAGGATTTGAAGATCTCTATAATAAACTTGTTAATTTCTACGAAAAAACCCTTCGCTGGGGACTTAAACATAAGCTCATTGTATCTCTGACGGTTTTTGTCCTGTTTATTGCATCATTCACTCTTCTCGTGTTCGGGTTTATCGGAAGTGAGTTCATGCCCGAGAGTGACCGCGGTGAATTTTTAATACAGCTTGAAGGTGAGGCGCAGAACAATCTGCATCAGACAAATGTACTTACTGAAAAAGTTGAAAAGCTCCTTTTCAGTAAGCCTGAAGTCACAAAAGTCTTCGCAAACGTCGGCTTTTCAAGCTCCGGCATGGGAGGCAGCAACGACCAGCAGAAGTCGGAGCTGACCGTTACAATTATAGACAAGAAAGAACGTAACTATACAGTCCAGCAGTATGCAGAAAAAACGAAGCAGGAAATACTGGCCAAGATACCAGGCCTTAAAGTAAGCGCCGCGGCAGCGGGAATGTTCGGAACGGCCGACGCCCCGATACAGATCCTCTTAAGAGGTTCCGACATGAATGAGATATACAAGACGGCAGACCAGGTTATGGGACTCATCAAAAATGTACCCGGTGTTAACGATGTCAAACTTTCTGTCGAGAAGAGTAAGCCCGAGGTTCACGTATCACTCGACCGCGACAAGATGTCCATGCTGGGATTGTCCGTGTCAGACGTCGGAACGACCCTTCAGCTTGCATTTGCGGGAAACACGAACCTGCAGTATTCTGAAGGCGGAACCGACTACGACATAAATATAATGATGGACAAGTTCGACAGGACTAAAATAGATGACCTCGGATCGATCACATTCGTAAATTCAAAGGGCGAGGTAATTGAGCTGAGACAATTTGCAAACATCTACCAGTCGCTTGGTCCTAACAAGCTTGAACGCTACGGCAGAATGTCTTCAATTAAGGTTATGAGCCAGGTTTTCGGGCGTCCTATAGGAACTGTCGGCGACGATATAAAGAAGATCATAGCAGCAAACATTCACAATAATAATGTCACCATTGAATACATCGGACAGCTTCAGCGCCAGAGTGAGGCCTTCAGCAGCCTGCTTTTTGCTCTCGTTGCGGCAATTCTGCTGGTGTATTTCGTGATGGTTGCCCTGTATAACTCATACCTATATCCATTTGTTGTACTCTTCTCGCTTCCTGTAGCAACAATTGGAGCGCTCCTTGCTCTTGCACTTGCAGGGCAGAACATTTCAATGTTCGTGCTCATAGGTATAATCATGCTTATGGGTCTGGTGGCCAAGAATGCAATTCTTCTTGTCGACTTTACAAACAAGCTCAAAGAAGAAGGCTTATCTGTAGTGGAATCACTGGTAGAGGCAGGTAAAGAAAGATTAAGGCCTATTCTTATGACTACAGTTGCAATGGTTATCGGCATGATCCCTCTTGCAATTTCATCGGGCGCTTCCTCTGAAAGCAAGAACGGACTTGCCTGGGTAATCATCGGCGGTCTAACCAGTTCACTTATGCTGACGCTTATACTTGTGCCCGCAGTTTACATGGCAATGGAAAACCTGAAGGTAAAATTCCAGCACAGGTTTGCAAAGAACAAAGTTACTGCCAAGGACGTTGAAGTTGAGGTGTTTGAGGAAGCATAAGACTTTTTCAGATACTAAGATAAATTAACTCTATAATCCGGGAGAAAGAAGACAGCTGATTTCTCCCGGATTTTTTTTATTTTGCCCACATTCCGGCTTAACTTCCGTGGGAAAGAGCCCGAATTATGCCCCAATATCACCCTGTTATACATTGTCATTTTAGGGAAAAATATGTAGTTTTGTAATTGATTTTTGAGTATGCTATTTATGCTGCTTGAGTTATGATTTCGGTAAAAGAATTGGTTTTTGATAATGAAGGATTTTGTTCATCCAGAAGACAACAGAGTAACAAAAAAAAGTAAAGAATTTAATAAAATTGCACGCGGAATGTTCTTAGCAGGACTTTCCTGTTTCATGCAGCTCTACTTATTTCAGCCCATACTTCCCGCAATAGGCAAAGAATTTTCAATCAATCCCGCAGAAAGCAGCCTTACGGTATCGTTTTCAACCATCGGAATTGCCGCAGGACTTTTTGCAGGAGCCCTTTTTGCAGACAGAATTTCGCGCAAGAAGCTGATAGGACTTGCCCTTATATCTTCATCAATACTGACGGTCGTATCCTCTTTTGTGCCGGTTTTCCCCGTGCTTATAACTATTAATATGCTAAAAGGGTTTTTCCTTTCCGGTTCGGCCTCGGTTGCAATGACCTATATAGCTGAAGAAATTCATCCTTCTGCTTTGGGGAAAGCTACAAGCCTTTATATTACAGGAAACGCAATTGGCGGCATGAGCGGGCGCATTGTGGCAACGCTTATTACGGGGTGGCTTTCATGGCGCTATGCAACAGGTATAGTGGGCACAATATGCTTTATTTTCGGGATGCTTTTTGTAATTGAGGCTCCAGCCTCCAGGCACTTCAAGCCTTACAAGACAGATACTATAAAAGGTTTGAAGACTATGGGCATGCATCTGCGTAATCCGCTTCTGCTTTCCATGTACGTTCTTGCGGCTCTTTATCTTGGAAGTTTCGTAAGCATATATAATTATCTGGCTTTCCGCATGCAGGCCTCTCCCTTCTTTCTGCCTCATGAAATACTGGCATCCCTTTATCTCATGTATATAGCCGGAACGGCGGGATCGATGTCGGCGGGAGTTTTATCCGACAGGTTCAGTTCACAGAAAACCCTTCCTGCAATTGTTTCATTTCTGCTTGTGGGGCTTCTTCTGATGCTGACACAAAGCCTTATTCTGGTAATTCTGGGACTGGGGATTTTTACGGCAAGCTTTTTCGGGGCGCACACGATAGCAAGTAAGATTGTCGCCCAGTATTCTCCGGTAGGCAAGCCTGTTTCAATATCCTTGTTCCTGTTGTTTTACTATGCGGGATCGAGCCTCTTTGGGACGAGTACAGGGGTAATAATGCACAATTACGGCTGGTCTTCATTTATATTCACGCTTTGTGCAGTTAGCCTGGTAAGTTTACTCATATCGGTTTTCTTCCGCAGGTGGATTGAAAAGCCGGAGCCGAGGGTACTTGTAAAAGAAGCGGTTCAGCAGGAAGCCTGAGAAATTGCCCGCCGGGAAAATGATCCCGGCGGGTTTCCTTTTGATATTCTTTATAATCCGTTAAACAGCACATTAAACGTGCTGAATTTCACATTATTAAGTGGAGCATAAGGATCATCCGTAATTGACTTGCTCGCAGAGTAGCGGAAATCAAGGTGGTTAAGCGCATAACTTAAAACATTGTTTCCCAGGAGGTCAGGGAATACAATTCTCAGCACCTTAAAAATGCCAGCAGTTCTGATGCTCCATCCGTTCGTATTAAAGCGCCTTGCACCCATTTCCAGGTCCTCTTCAAAGCGCCCGCCGTAGAGGCTTATAGTTTCAAAAAAGTTCAGTTCCCAGCCCTTGAGCTTTTCGGTCTCGTAATTTGTCTTACCTAAAAGTACCTCTTTGAAGAAGTTAATGTCGCCTAGTCCCGACTGGTACTCCCAGCCGCTTGGATTTTTAGATTTAACCAGAACGTCATTTGCCTCAATTGACCATTTAGCGGTCAAGGGCATGATGGTGACTACTCCTGCTTCATACTTAAACCCTGCCAGTATTCCCATTCCCGCCCGGGCAACTCTTGGCAGGGGGTCCGCCTGGTCGCTGGAAATATAATAGATCGAGTTCTGCCCCAGGTTGCTTCTTGAGAGCCCCAGAGTCAGGTCGAGAACGGGCGAAATATTATTATATATATTTACCGGTCTGGAAAAGGACTTTTCCAGTATTGGGACTACAGGAACTTCAATGAAAAGGCCCAGGTCATAAAGGTCAGCTGTTGCCGAAAAATCTTTTTTCTTCCCATCGGAAATAACTGGAGGTCTGCCATATGAGAAGACATGCTTGTAAGTGTACCCTAAAGATGCTTTTATGTAATAGTCTATGGCAAAACTTAGAGTAAAGTTATCCGCCTTATCATATGAGTCGTAGCTATCAATAATATCAGGGCTATTTGGGCCGCTGACAAGAAATTTACCAAAGTTCATTTTAATGTTCGAATATCCGAGTCCAAGACTGACATGAGGAATCCCTTTTATAAAATGCTGCAGGTCAATTCCACCGTTAACTGCATATGTTGCAATCGTGAGTCCAGGCCAGAACTTACTCAGCCAGTCGCTGGAATTAAACCCTATGGAAAAATTATTATTAAAGCTTTGAATTCCGAGATGAGCCGGATTGTAGTATGGAGCAATCGGGTCCTGGGAATGGACTGCTACCGAGGTGTAGCCCATTCCGTACATTTCGGCACTAGCGGGCATCTCAAGAAACGGTACGGCTGTCTGGCCGCCCTGGGCGTATAAGTATCCGGAGACAGCTGAAATGAGAAGAAATGTTATGAGGGAGATACGTAATTTCATTTGGGACCTCTATATAATTGAAAATTATCTCAAAAGTGATAATGGAACTTAAGGCTTCAGACACTGAAAAACAAAATCTCTGAGCAGTTTTTCCCTAAGGTATCCTTTTCAAAGTCAGCCGGGAGTTATTATATTACAGGTATTGTTATAAAATCTGAGGCAGGAAAAATGAAAGTTCTCAAATTAAATTTAGCAACATTTACTTTAATCTTGCTGGCTCTTTTTTCTACAGACTTTGCAAAGGATAAATCTATGGACGCAATTGCCGAAAAATATGTTAAGCTTGTATTAAACGTGGGGCAGTATGACGAAGGCTATGTGGATGCTTATTACGGTCCTGAAAAGTGGAAACCGGCTGAACTAAGCGAAAATGAGAAAAAGAATTTCCCGTATAAAAAGCTGCGTTCTGAAGCTGAGGGACTCTTAAATGCGCTGAATAATATTTCAGACAAAGGTTTAAGTGAAATTGAAAAACTGAGGCGTCAGTTTCTGAAAGACCAGGTCTCGGCCGTCATAGCCAGAATTGAGATGCTGAACGGGAAAAAGATGAATTTTAACGAGGAATCGAAGGCTCTTTATGATGCCGTGGCTCCCGTGCATGATAAGGAATATTTTGAAAATCAGTTAAAAGAAATTAACAGTCTGTTACCCGGAGATGGCAGCATATCTGAAAGGTATGATAATTTCAGGAAGGATTTAATAATACCAAAAGATAAGCTGGATGCCGTCTTTACAGCGGCCATTCAGGAGTGCAGAAAAAGGACGCTTGAACACGTTAAGCTTCCTAAAGGTGAGAACTTCAAGGTTGAATATGTTACCGATAAACCCTGGGGAGCATACAACTGGTATAAGGGAAATGCATTCAGTCTTATTCAGGTCAACACAGAGCTCCCGACTTATATTGATGCGCCCTTAGGCCTGGCTTCTCACGAGGGCTACCCGGGGCATCATGTATATAACGCCCTTTTAGAACAGGATCTTTCAAAGGGCAAAGGCTGGGTTGAGTTTACAGTCTACCCTCTTTACAGCCCGCAGTCTCTTATAGCCGAGGGAAGCGCAAATTTCGGCGTGGATATGATTTTTCCGGATAACGAGAGGCTTCAGTTTGAGAAGACTGTCCTCTACCCTCTTGCCGGGCTGGACACCTCAAAGGCAGCGCTTTATTACAAGCTAAGGCTTTTAATCAATAATCTTCAGTATGCCATGACCGAGGCCGCGCGTGGTTACCTGGACGGTAAATTCACAAAAGAGGAGACAATAGACTGGCTCATGAAATATAATATGCAGTCACGTGAACGTGCTGAGAGGTCGCTCCGCTTTATTGAGCATTACAGGAGTTATGTAATAAATTACACGCTGGGGCAGGATATAATCAGAAATTATGTGGAGAAGCAGGGCGGCACAGAGGATAATCCACAAAAGCGCTGGGAGATCTTTATAAGAATATTATCCACCCCGCAGACTCCATCAGGCTTAAGATAGTTTCCGGGGATTTTATTTTTTCAAATAATCATTAACGGACTTTAAGGAACTATGAGAGGATTAAACATTTTCATATCGGCAGCTATTGTAATTCTATTAAGCAGCATTCTTCATGCACAGAGTATTGAAAAGGAAATAAAAAAGATTGCCATTGATGCCAAAGGACGCGTGGGAGCGGGAATAATGCTGGCAGAAACAGGAGAAGCCTCATGGCTTAATGCAGATGAGCGTTTCCCGATGCAGAGCGTTTATAAACTGCCAATTGCAATGGCGGTGCTTTCAAAAGTTGACCAGGGCCTTATAAGCCTCGACAGCATGGTACTCGTAAAAAAAGACGATTTCATCAGCAAAAGGCAGTATAGCCCGATCAGGGACAAAAATCCAAAAGGAAACTTCCAAATGAAGGTCCGCGACCTGATCCGCTACGCGGTTTCTGAAAGCGACGGAACGGCAAGCGATGTACTTATGAAGCTCTGCGGAGGGCCTAAAGAGATAATGAATTATCTTTTGGGCCTTGGGATTAAGGAAATCCATGTAAAAAACACGGAAAAGGAGATGGGATTGGATTACTCCGTCCAGTACAAAAACACTTCTACACCCCGTGCGGCGATAAGGCTCCTCTACTTAATCTACAAAGGTGGACTCTTTAAGAAAGAGACTGAGGCACTGCTTTTAGATGACATGACTAACCTTTTAACCAGTTCCAAAAGGATTAAGGGACTGCTTCCCAAAGACACAAAAGTGGCACATAAGACCGGAACCTCGGGCACTGAAAATGGAATTGCCGCGGCAACAAATGACATCGGGATCATAACTCTTCCCGACGGGAGGCACCTCCTTGTGGCAGTTTTCGTCTCCGATTCAAAGGCGCCTGAGGATGTACGTGAAGGTGTAATAGCCAGAATCGCAAAGGCGGGCTGGGCTAAATATGTAAAATAGCCTCCCCGATTCGATGCCTGTACTCAGACCTGCCGGCTAAATCACACCGCGTTTGCTTCTTATTTTTCAGGAACTTATCTTAAAGTTAATGCAGATCCCATAGAAGATGAATAACTCCAATGACTAAAATTAACTTCAATAAGGTTTTGATTATAGTTATGGCCAGTCTTTGCCTGGGGATAACCTACAATTATTTCTCACAGGGCGGAGTGCCGCTTTTTGGCTTCAGCATTAAAAAGTACATATCCGGTGAGCTTTTAAGGAGTGAAAGTGAAAGTCTGCCGCCCGCAAATGAGCCAAAACACATCTCGCTAAAAGAAGCCCTGAGGCTCCATGAAGCAAACGTTATTTTCATAGACGCCCGTGATAAAGAAGATTTCAGGAACGGTCACATTGAGAAAGCAATAAATATACCATATAATGAGCTGGATAAATATCAGAAGGTACTAAGCAGCATTCCCAAAGATGAGCCTCTCGTTTCATACTGCGGGGGATCGGACTGCGAGCTGAGTATTTTGCTTGGCAGCAAGCTGGCACTGATGGGCTACAATAATGTTTTTGTTTTTTTCGGCGGGTGGAATTCCTGGACTGAAGCCAAATATCCCATTTCAAAATAGATGAAACTAAAAAATATTTTCGCAAATGAATATCTCCTCCTTTGCGCAAGGGTAACGCTTGGAGTAATATTTATTATTGCCGGAATGGAAAAGATTTCCGGGCCCTATGCTTTTGCAAAAGCTATATATGATTATAGAATTTTTCCCGAAATATTAGTCAATTTTTTTGCCGTTGCTATCCCATGGATTGAAGTTGTCTCGGGGCTTCTTCTGGTATTCGGGGTACTGGCAAGGGAAAACGCTGCAATTATAAGCTGCTTACTAGTGATGTTTATCATGCTAGTAATTTTCAGCATTTTCCGCGGCTTGAACGTTGAGTGCGGGTGCTTCGGAACAGCTTCAGGAAGCCGGGTCGGGTGGCTGAAAGTTCTGGAGAATTCGGGTCTTGTTTTACTTGGTTTCTATATAATGTTTTTTGAAAACAGGTCATTAAAACTGGAGGGATAAAATGTTTAAGAAATACTTTTTTACTATTCTTCTTATTTCTGGTCTGACGTTTGCACAGCAGTTTCCCCAAATCGTAATCACCCCATTGAGTTGCGACATGGGAAATATAAAAGCTGGGGAAAAGGCAACTAAAATTTATACGATCAAAAATGTGGGAGGCGACAACCTGGAGATTAAGGAAGTCAGAGCCTCATGCGGCTGTACGGCTGCGAAACCAGGAAAAACTAAACTAGGGCCAGGAGAAACGACTGAACTGGAGGTAACCTTTAATTCAGAGGGAAGGGAAGGCAAGCAGAATAAAACAGTTTATATAGAATCAAACGATCCATCGAACAGTACTACTAAGGTTTCATTTACGGCAAACGTTTTAGCTGACAATAAACCAAGACCTGTTGTTGAATCGAATACGGGGATAATCACCAACAAGTCAGTCTTAAAAACGCCGAGGCTATCATTTACCGAAAAGGTGCACGATCTGGGAAAATTAAAGGAAGGCAAGGTTGCGCAGTATACTTTTAATTTTACAAATACAGGCGGCTCGACTCTTGACATAGGCTTTGTTGTAACAACCGGCTCGGGTATTGCTACACGCCTGAGCAACAGAAAAATTGAACCGGGGAAAACGGGGTCCTTAAAGGTTGATTTCGACACTTCAAACCTGCAGGGCAAAATAGCCAGAAACATAAAAATTTCAAGCAATGATCCTACTGAACCGACACAGACACTGATTCTTAAGGCAGATATATTAAAGTAAGTACAATAAAAAAGCCCGGGGGATTTTCCTCCTCCGGGCTTTCATTCTTTTATATTGTCAGACTTTACTGCTGTTCCGTGTTTTCGGAGCCTGTCTTATTATAAGCTTCTCTAAGCGAGTCCAGAGAAACCTTGAGCTCGTTATTCTCCTTAAGGACGCCGCTCATCATTTTTTTCTGCGAAAGTCTTGCAACGGTCATCGGTGAGAGTTTAGCTTCTCCCTGTGTAACGGTTGTCAAAAAGACGCCGTCCTTATAAAGGTTATAAACGTAGAAGTTTGGAACGAGGCTGTTAAAAAGTGCCGTTCTGTTGACAATGGATTTAACCTGCTTGTCGTCAAGCTTCATTTCGTCCTTCAGGTAACGCTGAACTATGGCGCGGTGTGTTTCGCCTTTCTGAACTTTTATAGGGTTCGAAAGTGAGCTTTCAATTCTGGCCATTTCCTTGCGCATAGCCTGAACGTCGTCTTTCATCAGCTTAATTTTCTCCAGTTCCGGATCGTTGCCTATCCCCTTGCGTTCAGCATAAAGAACAACCTGGAAGGCCTGGTCGACCACCGCATCTTCGTAAGATGAGCCCGGCTTCGACTGCTTTTGAACTTCATACTGAACACTAAACTCGGGGTGATGGTCGGAGAAGTTTTTTACTTCTTTTGACAGATCGCCCAGGAGGTCGTCTGTATTCCTGTGCATTTTATCCAGAAGGAGGAAATCCATAATCTGGGCGGCATCTTT
>JBLMYS010000224.1:0-4923 GCA_050258415.1 Acidobacteriota bacterium
TTTTATATGTGCCGCCCTGGTCTTCTGAGTGCCATTTGGCCTGAGACTCTTTTCCATTCAATAAAACCCGCCGGGGTTTTAGAGGGGAAATTACAATAGTCTCATTGTTGTGGCCCGGGAAGGCGCTTATCTGTGCTGTTAGAATATTTTTATTGTAGCTGATTGATAATATACGCGCATCTGCCGATTCAATGTAGGGCCTTGCGGGATTGCCAAGCGTAATTGCAATTTTGCCCGGCTTTATGTCCTCAGGAATTACAAGGGACGGATATTCCTGCCCGCTATAGCTGATGGATTTTACGTAATTCCCTTTTCCGCTTATTGTAACGTTAAACTGTTTTCCCAGCGCATTCAAAGAAAATGAAACAGACTTATAATTGCCGGCATAAGGATTAAAGCTTACGTTCCACTCATTTTCATTTATCCCGAAAAGGTTATACATGCTGTAAATATACCATCCGGCGGCCCACATGAACTGCGGCTTATCCACCTTGCCGTAAACCAGTGGATCTTTATAGTTTCCGTTACGGTATTCATACATTGCGGGCTGACCGTTGGGTCCTGCCATAATGCCGTCAACAGACATTATGCGACGCACAAAGTCCACGGCATCCTGCCTTCTTCCGGCGGACTTAAGCGCCAGGGCGTAGAAAGCGTTTCCCTGCGACCAGATGCCGCCATTGATGTAAAGAAAAGGATCACCCGCTTCATTTCCAGCAAATTTCAGGTATTCAATTAACTTATTGAAATCCATCGGATAAACCGCATAGATCCCAAGCTTCTTATCCAGCAGCTTTTCCCCGGCCGTTTTAACCATTTCTTTTTTTCTTACGTCATTTATAAGATTAAAATCCGCTGCCGGAAGTGAACCTATGTAATAGTGCTTGTCCTCACTTCCATCCTCAAAATAGTTAATGAGGTACTTCAATGAATCGTCCCAGAGCCTCGAGTTTAATTGTTCTTTCATCCTCTCCGACTCAGCTTCCAGCAAGGGAAGTTTCACCGCACCTTCTCCCAGTTTTGAGGATATATAGAGATAGTCCTTCATCGATTTAATTGCCATGATGGTCATGAAGGCACGCGGCCCATAGTTATGCCCTATATCCCACCAGTCCGGGCGGTAGGCCCACATAATATTTTCCTTCCTGTTCTGCATTGTTTCAGAGAGGCTTTTTGTAAGGTACGGATAAAGCTTTCTTAGAAGAATGGTATCCCCGGAATGCCTTAAGTAGCTTGCCGAGAGCACAATAAACCAGAAGTGGTTCCAGTTGTCGGGAGTTGCAAGCTCGGTTACATAGGCGCTATCCTTCCAGTAATAGGCGTGAGGAATAATATAATCCTTACTGGACAGTTTCATTGTATACTCAAGATCTTTTTTCACCCTTTCCAGGTCGAAGTTCACGCAGGCAAGGTCCGTTAAGAATACGTCGTGTGAAAAATAAAAATTATACTCGGCAGGGCAGGGCATGGGGCGGACGTCGCCGTTTATATAGTGCTGGTTGACGGCAAGAATAGCCTTGGCCCAGTCGTATCCATGATCGAAATAGTTATCGCCCGTTCTGAAGGAGCCGATTTTACTTACGTAGTCGAGCACATTTTTTTCAAATAAGCTTATTTCCTTTTTGTAATTCAGGAGCATATAGCTTACAATTGATTTCCCCTCGCTTTGCTTACAAGAGCCAATAATCTGAATGACTGTCATTTTTTCATTCGGGCGGAGTGTTTTTCTGTATAGATATTTTGACGCCGGGCGCCCGGGGTTACTTTTAGGAATAAGTTTATTTTTTGTATCGACGCCCGCGGTAAACCAGAGCTCATTTTCAAAGGCCCGTGTGCTTCCTATTGTATAGTAGCTTACAGGGACTTCACCAGCGTTGGCGGTAAATACCTGTGCCATCTGTGTCTCGGGGTCGTCAAAGTTTGTATAAATTGCCGATCCCTCCTTGTCAAAGGCAGTCCAGGCTGAGTCCTTAAGCTTAAATGTATGGCTCGTGCGAAGTGAAGTCTCCAGGTGTGTATCGAACTCGAAAATCTGTGAAGAAGAAGTCTTGTTTGTAATAGTATATGTTACAACCATTGCAGGTTTCGTTGCGGCAAACTGGTAGGAGACTTCAACCAGCTTATCCTTGTCACTCTTACTGTATGTTATGCTGTAGGGGTTCTGACGGAAAGTGTAAGGGCCCCGGCCGATTTCCTCCCTTTTCCCGGAGCCTATTTTAAGTCCCAGTGACATAATGAATGATGTGTCGCGCCTCCAGTAGTCGGTTGAAAGGTCGATGCTGTTAGCTACAGGGTAGTAGAAGCTGATGCGTTCAAGAGAAGGGGAAGAGTGGTGGATTTCAATTCCCACGAACTGGCTTCCCACTTCAATCTGAGCGTCCCCTTTATAATTAAGCGACATATCCTTCTGCTGCGCCAAGGCATAGCCGCTTACAAGGAGTATAAACAAAATTAAGGAGTATTGCTTCATCTGAAATCTCCTTCTAGAGATAGTCATTTAAAGAATAGCATGATATTTTCTTTTTCGAGCCGTTTGTTCCTGTAAACGGGACCGTCAGTTCCTCATCCGGCAGGAGAATAAACCCGTTATCGGCAAAAGTAATGTCCGGATGGCTAAGGCGCACAAAAAATGCCGGTTTGTCCGATGTTATAACGACGTGGTTTGAGAAGTTTTCGTCCACGCTTACCTTTGCCGAAGGAAGCTTCATATATTTCCACTCCCCTTCCAGGGAAAAATTCCTGTGCAGGAGTTTTTTATCGCGGTCATACAAAGAGGCGAGCATGATGCTGTCTTTTTTAGTGTTCTTTTCATATTCAGGGATAGTAAAGGTCCCGTTTGAATTCTCCTCCACTTCAGCGTCCAGCCTTCCAATTTCCTGAACCTTCCCCTTGGGAAGATAGATTTCGTGCAGGCGGACTGTGCCTGTAAAAGTTTCAGGGGTGCTGTTCATAACGGTTAAGCCGTTCCTCGTAAATGCCACAGCCTGTTTCCGGAAAGCGTGCATGACGAAGTAGTAAGAGAGTTTAGGCCGGAGGTCCGAATCGATCAGGGCCCAGCTTGAAACGGGCCAGCAGTCGTTAAGCTGCCAGATAATGGATCCGTTTGTATCAGGGTATCTTCCCCTCCAGTGTTCGAGGCATTCTTTAAGAGCAAGCGCCTGGTTTAGCTGAGTTAAGTAGATGAAGTCCTTAATGTCTTCTCTTACCGGAAGGTGGGCGGACAGGAACCTATAGAGTCTTTCGGGGCCTTCGACCTGTTTATTATGGAATTCAAAGGCACGGCTCTGGGGGTATCTTTCCTTTTTAGGGAGCACTTTTTTTAGAGTCTCATAATTTGCCGGTGCCTGGAAGCCGAATTCGGTAACAAAGAGGCTATTGTCACTTCTCACGCTTTTATAATCTATCCACCGGCTCCATATGTCCCACTGGTGGCGATTGCCGCTTTGTTCTGAATTCGGGTTCTCCCCTTTTCCAAATGGGGTTGAGGGCCAGTAAGGTCTTGTTGTATCGAGTTTTTTCAAGAGACCAGGAATAATAGAATGATATATCTTATAGCCCGGCATCTTCTCGTAGGGTTTATTCTGTTCCTGGTACCATATCCACTCGTTTTCGTTGTTTCCGCACCAGAGGACAATGGACGGGTGGTGCCTCAGGTGTTCGACGTTCTGTTTTACCTCTTCTTTTACGCTATCCAAGAATTCATCCGTTTCGGGGTATGAGGCGCAGGCGAACATAAAGTCCTGCCAGACCATAAGTCCAAGCTCGTCGCAGATATTATAGAAAGTATCCATCTCATAGATTCCGCCGCCCCAGACGCGGATAATATTCATATTGGCTTCCTTAGCCTTATTAAGGAGGCTCTGATATATGTCGTCGCCCACCCTGGGGAGGAAGGAGTCCGAAGGGATCCAGCAGGCGCCCATTGCATAAATTGGCTTTCCATTAATTACAAAGCGGAATGTCTCCCTGCCGTTGTCATTTTGCTGAAGTTCAACGGTCCTGATTCCCACCTTTTTTACTTTTTCGTCCATTACCTCGTAGGCATCGTTTAAGAGTCTTACGCTTAAGGTATAGAGGTCCGGGCGTCCGAAGTTATTAGGCCACCAGAGTTTGGGGTTATTAATTCTGAAGGTGACCTTAGCCTGATTTGTTTCTTCCGGGGTTAGTGCCTTTTCAAACTTCTGCCCATTGGATTCAAGCCTTACTTCAAGTCTGGAGTTCTGGAGCATGTTCCCGCCGGTTTTGACTTTAATTCTCACCTGTGCTGTAGAGTCCTCAATGGAAAGGGTTTCAAAAGTAACCTCTTCAATTTGGGCTTCATCAGGCTGCAGGAGGTAGACCGGTTTCCAGATACCCATAGTAATAAAAGCGGGGCCCCAGTCCCAGCCGAAAGAATACTGGGTTTTTCTTATATAGACGCGTTCGGATCTTAAGGCAACGGGGAGCGTTCCAAACTGTTTTTCCTTATTGCGCGCCCATTTAACGGCGGAGGTAAAGAGCACCTCAAGGGTGTTTTTTTCTTTTTTTATATTTCCCGATACATCGAACCTGTATTTAAGGAACATGTTCGAGGAAGTACCTATGCTCACGCCGTTTAAGAAGACGTCGGCCACCGTATCCAGCCCCTCAAAAACGAGGAATGTTGTTTTTCCCCAGTTAAAATTTTCGGGAAGGTCGAATATTGTTCTATAGAGCCAGTTCGTGTCGCCTATCCACTGGAGTGAAGTTTCATTATCTGAATAGAAAGGTTCATCAATAAGTTTATTTGCAAGAAGGTCCGTATGCACCGTACCCGGCACCTGGGCCTTAAACCACTCGTCGGGTTTAATTATGTTTTGTTTTAGAGGAGCGTTTTCCTGGAGAGTAAACTTCCAGCCTTTATTAAGAAAATATTTCGTTTCCAAGAGTCACCTGAATTTTGTT
>JBLMYS010000225.1:0-13367 GCA_050258415.1 Acidobacteriota bacterium
CTTGCGGTCAAACTCAGCGGCGTATATCGGCAGCCCTCCGTAATCCAGATAATTAATCCACAGAGTATCAATAATCTTAAAAAGCCCGAAGAGCTGAAGTGGTGAATCGCCATAGTCATCCATACCGCTGTAGACGAACCATTTATTCCCATATGAATCAATTTTAATGATATTTACTACATTGGAAGGAAGAATAGAATTCGCGGTACTAAAGACTTTCCAGTTCATTCCGTCGAACCTGACCAGTCCTCCAGCTGAGTAAGAAGACGGCTGAAATACACTGCTTCCAAGCCATATTGTTCCTTTATGGTCGACTGCAACAGACCATATGAAATCCCACGGCAGATCCGAAGTGGAGGTGTCATATACGGACCAGCTATTACTGTCATATTTTACCAGGCCGCTTTTTGTCCCGATCCATTTATTACCGGAAGAATCGAAAGCAACAGCATTAACAAAGTTATCCGGCAGTCCGGAATTACTTTTATCATAAAGTTTCCAGGAATTTCCTTCCAGCTCCGTTAGTCCATTCTCAGAAGTGAACCACTTATTGCCTTTAGGATCTGTAACAACGCTGGTTATATTTATTGCCGGCAGGGAAGAGTTTGAAGAGTTAAAAGTCTGCCAGTTAGTGCCGTCGAACCGTGCATAGCTTTTGTCGAATGTGCCGACCCAGATACTGCCGAAAAGGTCTCCTGTGATTGCGGTGACATAATTTGAAGGGAGGCCTGAATTTGCTGCATTATAGCCTGTCCAGTTTTTTCCGTCAAATTTTGCAAGGCCGTAGGAACTGTCTTTACTTTCCGGGTAAGGCCTGCCGAGGCCGGTCCAGATGTTGTCTTTTTTATCCGCGTAGAGGGCGGTTATGCTGTTTCCGGGAAGAGGGGAGTTAGAGTTGTTATAAACGCTCCACATGCTTCCGTCAAATTTTATCAGTCCGGCGCTTTTTGTTCCGGCCCAAAGATTATTTTTTGAATCGAAAGTAATGACATTGATAGATGAATTGATGGTATCAGAAGGAATTATGTATTCCCATTTTGCACCGTTAAATTTTACGAGTTTTCCAAAAGTGCCAATCCACTTATTCCCGGATTTATCGATGGCCAATGAAAAGGTGCTTTCCCATTTTATCCCCTGATCACTTGCGTTAAACGTGGTCCAGTTATTCCCGTCGAATCTGATAAGCCTGTTATTGCCGGGTATCCATATGCTGCCTGATGAGTCTACGGCGAAAAGCACCGGGTAGAGTGGGGATCCTGAATCTGTTTCGGTATAGACAGTCCAGTCATTTCCGTTAAATTTAATAAGTCCGTATCTATTCCAAACGTCCTCCGTTTTCATTACGGAAATCCATTTATTACCGGAAGGGTCAACCTGAATCGAATTAATAAAGTTGGCATTCAGGCCTGAACTGCTTGGAAGTAAAATTCTGTATTCGCCGGTTGGAATTATTCTCTCCTCAAGTCCGTAATCATATCCTATCCAGAGCGTATCTTTCTGCATGGCCATTGATGTTACATAGTTATGGCTGAAATAATGCCGCCATTGTCCTGCGGACTGTGCAGTAGAAAACCCCGGCTGAATAAGAATAGATATGCACACACAAATGATCAGGGCTAAATATTTTTTCATATTTCCTCCCGGTGAATGCTACTTTATAAGAGCGCATTTTTTTGTATTGCTGAAGCTCCCTGCCTCTAGTCTGTAGAAATAAATTCCGCTTGGAAGCCATGAGGCATCGAGCTTTACTTTATAATTGCCGGCGGTTTTATATCCTTTTTCAATGAGAGCAACTTCACGACCTAGAATGTCATAAAGTTTCAGTGTGACTTCAGAGCCTTTTGCAACTGAGTAGCTGATTGTTGTTGCAGGATTGAAAGGATTGGGATAGTTCTGAGAGAGGCTGAAAGCTTCAGGAATTCTGTCCTCAGCGGCCAGGCCCGAGAGCAGCATTTTGTTATCTGCAAACAGAGAAATGCCGGCGGAAGCGGTCCCGATCCATTTGAGGTTGTTTCTGTCTATTGCAATGCTGCGGATATCATTATCCGGAAGAGATGAGTTAGAGATATTATAAACCGTGTGAACGGTATCGCTTTCTCCGTCTATTCTATAGAGCCCCTCCCATCGGGTGCCGCTCCAGACTATATTTGTTTTTTCCACGGCGACTGACCAGAACCAGCTCCAATAACCTGAAATGCTGTAGGCAGTTCCTTTATACCAGTTGAATTTTATCAGATTGCCTCTTATTCTTCCTCCGTACTGCATCCCCATTGCGGTCCAGAGCATTTCCTTGTGATCGATTTGCATTTCGTTGACTCCTGCCACACCCTTGTAGCCGCGGTAGAATTCGAACCATTTCTTTCCGTCGAATCTGAATATATTGCTCTCATTTCCCAGGTAAACTGTTCCATTAGCTTTAACGGCTATGCATCTGATAGGATAAAAGAAACCCATCGGGGGCACCATATCTTCGGCCAGGAATACAGACCAGTTTGTGCCGTCATATTTAGCCAGTCCGTTTTCTATGGCAAACCAGGCGTTTCCGGAAGAGTCGAAGGCAATGGCAAAGAACTTTTTAATTGAGGGGTTTGTGTTCGAAGAGTCAAATATTTTCCATAATTTGCCGTCGTACAATACGGCGGATGCAGAGTACGCTACGTCTGAAAATCCTGAGCGCCATCTAAATGGCAGGTTGGAAACCAGAAACCATTTGCGCCCTTTTGTATCCACTGCCGCCTCGTTAACGTATTTGCCGGGAATGCCGGAATTATCTTTTGTATATCTTACCCACTTATTTCCGTCAAAGGAAAAAAGCGCCTGTTCATCTGTAACTATCCATAAGGCGTTAGAGGAATCGACGGCAACCCTTTTAATGTGGTTGCTGTTCAAACCTGAATTTGACGAATTGGCATTGTTCCATTTTATACCGTCAAAATAGCTCAAGCCGCCGGACAAAGTTCCGGCCCAGACGTTCCTTTTTGAATCAGTCTTAAGGCATATAATTGAGCTATCGGGAAGCCCTGACGATGTATTAAATACTTTCCATTCAGTTCCGCTTAGCCTTGCAATTCCTCTATGAAGAGTACCTGCCCAGAGGTTACCCGAGCTGTCCACAGTTAATGATGTGACGGAGTCGTCAGGAAGTCCGGAGTTGGATTTGTTAAAGTACGTCCAGCCTGAGCTGTCAAGCCTTGCCAGCCCCTTTTCGCTGAAGCCAACCCAGATTGTCCCATTTTTGCCGATAGCAACCGAAGAAAGCTGTCCTACTGCGAGGCCGTTAAGCTTAGTCCAGTTTTTCCCGTCATATTTCAGGAGTCCCGATTCTTTAGTTGCGAAGTAGCCATTACCGGAGGTATCGAAGGCAGCCGAAACAACACTCCGCCTTATATTGACTGTATCCGGGACATATTGAGGAAGCATAAGTTCAGCAGAATCCACGGAAGAACTGTATTTATAGAGTCCATCTGAGGATACGACCCACATATTACCTTTCCGGTCGGGAGCCATATATGTAACAAAAACAGAAGGGGAGAAGTACTTGGAAAAATGGTGTGAAATATCGGACCAGTTTTTCCCGTCGAATTTAATCAGGCCGCCGGTGTACTGGCCTTCAGAGAAACCGGATGGATTAAACTGTCCTGCAGAAATATAAAGGCTGCCTGAAGAATCAAAAGCTAGTGCCGTAATGAAATTGGAAATTGTAAGTCCCGAATTATAGGTGAAGAATTCTTCTGTTTGTCCCGTTAAGATATTGCGTCTTTCCAGGCCGCAGTCGTAACCTGTGTAGACATATTCTCCCCTTGCTGCAATTGAGGTTACATGGTTATGGCTGTAGAAATGGGTATAAGTTTTCATCTGTGCAGAACATATTGCCGGGAAGAGGAGAAGGAAGAAGAGAAAATATTTTCTTTTCATGGCATCCTCCATGAAGATATAAAACATAGGCGTGAGAGCATCCACCGATAGTAATGTAAGCTATTAAGGAAGAAAGCAAAGGGGAAAAAATTACTCTTCCCGGAAGAGGAGTAACTACTTCTGCGTGCTGAAGTGCCATTAAAACAGAAAAACCGCCTTTGAAGGGCGGTTTTTCTCTGTGTTCAATTTTATTAGAAAGGGGAACTACTTCTTTGCAGATGAAGCCTGGGCTACCATATTCGGCGGAATGGGATCGGGCACCTTATTGCTTATGGGTTTAAGGGATTTCAGGTATGCAAAGACTGCCCTCAGGTCCTCGTCAGTTAAAGTGGCCACGCTTTGCCATGGCATAGGGGGAAGAATAGGCCTGCCGCTTCCCATATGTTTTCCTTCTCTCATTGCCTTAATGAATACATTCTCATCCCAGCTTCCAATTCCTGTCTGGTCGTCGGGAGTAATATTTGCGGGGAACGTCACGCCCCAGGGCCCCGCCCAGGCGGTAAGATCCATGCTGGTATATAGCCATTTGGAGTTAGTGACTGATGTATCAATTGGTGAAAGTGGTTCTCCAGCGGGGTGGCCGGAGAGGAGCCGTGTAGAGTCGGGTACAGGTCCCTGAGCCGTCATAACTTTAGGGGAGTGGCAGTCGTTGCATCCGCCGAAGTTAACGAGGTATTTGCCGCGGGCAACCAGTTCGTCGTGTGACAATTTCTTATTCTCTTTATTTTGATTAGAGCACTGAAGCTGGGTTAAAACAAAAAGAACAAACAAAAGCAAAATCACAGAAGCAGATATATATTTCTTCATCATTCATTCCTTTCTTTATAAAAGATCAAAACAAATTACTTCTTTAACTTTTCAGCCCCGTATGTCCGGGGTTTCAATAACGTATTAACATTTAGCAAAATTATCAATGATGTCCCTATTTTTGGGATTTCCCTGGTGATGGGGAGTAAGGCGGCAAAAAGAGATCTGTATGATAAGAGGCTTTCTTTTAGTAAATTTGTATAGAAATATGTCGGGTGTTCAGTATGCCGGTATTTTACAAATAAGTTAAAATCAAAAGGAGTTAGAGGATGCCAAAAGATATTGATCCGCATGGTACAACCAAACAGAATAACAGGTGGGCTGAAAAAAGATCGGGAAAACCAAAAGGAGAGGATGCTGAATCCAAACAGAATAAAATTCTGGAGAGGGCCAGGGAAATAGCGAAGAAGAAAAACGCGAAAAAAGACTAAGGGCCAAAGAGTAAACCGGAGGATTTGCAGCTTAAGTAAAGTCGCAAATTTTTTGAGAATATACTAAACTGAAGGGCCGGGACTTAAAAGGTTTCGGCCTTTTTTAATTTTAAACGTCCGGACTTATGCAGCAGATCCTGAATTGGAGAAACGAATTATTTTCACATATATATTATCAAATACTCTCTGAAGATGCAACTATGAAGATGTTTTTCTTCTTTTTATCTTCCTGTACCTGAAAGAATAATCTTCGGGAAATTTTGGTATCCTATTCCGGAAATGAACCTTAATTATTTGGAGGAAGCATTATGAAAATTACCGTCTTTAACGGAAGCCCAAGGGCAAAGCTGGGCAACACTAATGTTTTAGTTGAAAGTTTTCTTGAAGGCGCAAAACAGGCCGGGGCAGAGGCTGAGCAGGTTTATTTAGCAAAGTATAAAATAAACCCGTGTCTGGGGTGTAAAACCTGCTGGGAGAAAACTCCGGGCAAATGCGCGCAAAAAGACGACATGGAAGAACTGGTTAAGAAGGTTATATCCTCAGATGTACTGGGCTTTGCCACACCGGTTTACGCTGACAATGTTAGCGGCCTCTTGAAGAACTTTATCGATAGGCTGATAGTAATAGGTGATGCTCACTGGACAAAGGATGAGTTTGGAGAATGCCGCCATGTAATGCGTTATGAAAAACCAAACAGGCTTCTGGTCTTTTCAAACTGCGGTTATCCCGAGCAGAGCCATTTCCAGGTATTGCGTTTATTATTTAAGAGGATGGCCAGAAACCTGGGCTGGAGCATAATGGGGGAGGTCTACAGAGCAGGCGGAGCTCTATTGACTTCAAAGGATGAAAATACAAAGCCGTTTATTGAGAAGTACAGGCAGCTGCTAATTAAAGCCGGGATTGAAGCAGTAGAGAATGGTAAGATCAGTGAAGAAACTTCCTCAGAGCTGGAAAAGCCTTTATTGCCGATCCCCAATTTTGCGGATGTTTTTCTCAGGCGTGTAAATCAGATTTGTGATGAGGTTGAGTTAAGGCTTGCTGAAAGCGCTAAGCAGAACGCTTGAAACCGGGATCCGGAATATCCCTGCTGAAATGGGGAAAAACCGCCTTTATGAGGCGGTTTTTATTTATTGTCCCAGCCGGGATCTGAGTTTTTCATCAGACTGTTTCCCTTTTTCACCGGGGGAGGTCCTGCCCCCGGGAGCCATCGGGCGCCTTCTGTTCCGCTGAGTGTCAATAATTGGAGGAGGTCCGGGCCTGCTCATAAGCCTCATGGCTACCCTGTCCAGACGCATTATCTGCTCCGGAGTAAGTTTTGCCTTCATTTCGTTTTTCATCGAGTCGACAATACCCGCCATAACGGTCATGTTGCTTTTTGAAACAGCATCGATCCTTTTATGGTATTTAACCAGGATGGAGTCAATGCCGGGTTTCTGTTGTTCATTCAGCTTAAGCGTTTTCCCCAGAATCCTTACGAATCCCTCGGTAACCCTGACGTCCCGCAATTCCTCGAACCTGTGCCTGATAGTAATCTCACTGATCTCAAAACCTATGGCCATGCCGATAACGAGCGTACAGATAATTATAATCCACGACTTTGCAGCTGGTCTGATCATATTCCGCTCCATATCAGGTTATACGTTGTATCAAGCGCATACTCAAGCGGTGCGCTGTAGGTGCCCATAATATTTTCAATCGAGTAATTTTCTCCGCTGGCAACATTATATGAGATGAGCGCAAGCAGCACCACACTTCCTATCAGGACAACCTTCCTGAATGATAATGTTAACGATTCGGTTAATCCGCTAAGAGGCTGAGCTTTGGTTTCTGGCATGCTGAGCTTACTGAGAACGCGCTGCTCAAAGAACGGATCAAATGATGTTTCAGCACTGCTGCTTACGGCCTTTCTCATCTCAATAATCTGTTTGTATAATTTCAGGAATTCTTCGGAATTCTGCAGCTCATTTTGCAAAAGCACTGATTCATCGCCAGTCAACTTTGAATCCAGACTCTTATAAATAAGCAGTTCCAGTTTACTCTTTTTCATATTTCTGATATAAATGGTTCTAAATATTCTTTTAACTTGATCTGAGCCCGGGCCAGACGGGAAAGGACCGTCCCGAGCGGAAGGTTCAGTATTTTGGCAGTTTCTTCGGTCGAATAATCATCAATCAGCCTGAGGACGACAACAGAGCGGTATTTAGCGCTCAGCTTCTGGATTGCCTTCTGTACGATCTCCTTATTCTCATTAAGCATCTCACCTGAACCTTTATCTTCAATCTCTACACCATCCTCCTTCAGACTCTCAAAGGAAAGGAGGCTTCTTAACTTTCTTCTTCTGATTTCATTAAGCGAGAGATTAATTGCTATTCTTGTAATATAAGTCCCGAGCGAGGAATCCCCCCTGAAAGAATCAACCGCATTAAACAGACGGATAAAAACCTCCTGCCCTATATCTTCGGCGTGATCGCCACGACCGAGCATACCGGTAACGGTTGAGGCAACTCTGCCTTTATAGCGCCTTACGATCTCTGCAAATGCCTGCTGCTCACCTTTGCGGCACCGTTCAATTAATTCGCTTTCATCTGTATTACTGATAATTATTTCTTTCGCCAAAAAACATCATGAAGTTTAGATAATATACACTTAGACATAAGCATATCCTGTTTTATTCCATTTGGCTGAAAAATTTCTCCCGATGCAAATATTTATTGCCAGACGGAATAATATGAATAACCCTGCTGTCTAAGTTTACAAATGCAAAGATAAACAATTCACAAATATCTCACTTGGAGGAAAATGAAAAAACTGATAGCAATCTTATCCTTAACTATAATTCTGGCGTCTGCAGATGTTCTTTCGGCCCAGCCTAACAGGCAAGGCTCTCCGGAAAGCGGTGGCGGCTCGGTAACGGGCAAAGTAATTGACGCGCAATCGGGCAAACCGGTTGAATATGCTACTGTTGTTGTTTTTAGGCAAAGTGATAAACGCCAGGTAGACGGCTCAATTGCAAAGAATAACGGCTATTTCGAAATTGGCGGAATAATGGCGGATAAATATTATCTCGAAGTAACTTTTATCGGCTACGAGAAATTAAATATCTCATTCGAATTAAAAGGATCACAAAAGCTTGACCTTGGTGAAATAAAAATAAATCCCGGGGCAGTAAGCCTGAATAATGTGGTCGTTGAGGGACAGAGAGTTCCTTTTACTTATCAGGTGGATAAAAAAGTAATAAATGCCGACAAGTTTGCAACCTCTGTTTCCGGCACAGCCGCCGATGTACTCCAGAATATTCCTTCGGTTAGCGTGGATGTTAACGGCAATGTAAGCCTTAGAGGAAGCGGCAGCTTTAAGGTGCTTATAGACGGAAGGCCCTCAATAGTGGATGCGCAGGACCTGCTGCAGCAGATCCCGGCAAGTTCAATTGAAAATATTGAAATCATTACCAACCCTTCGGTTAAATATGACGCTGAAGGAGTTGCAGGCATTATTAACATTGTCTTAAAGAAAAAGGAAGACAATGGTCTGAGCGGCATGGCAAACCTTAATGCCGGCCTTAAGGACAAATACAGCTCTGATCTTTTGCTGGAATATAAAAAGCCTGCTTACACATCTGTATTTAGCATCAATTACAGAAAGATGCACACCAAAGAGCCAAGGTCGGAAAACAGAATATACAACTACCGGGGTACTGCTTCGCAGATTACATCATCAGGCGACGCCAATTATCAGTGGAGTGGCTTTGGCGTCAGAGGTGGCGTTAATTTTAACCTGGGAGCAGGTGACGTCCTTGGCCTTAGCGGAAGATATACTGATCCTGAGGGAATGAGCAGTTCACTCTCCAGCTATACTGAACAGAACGGGAACTCGCTGCCAATTTATTACATGAACAGGAACGAAAGCGGAAGAAATGGAACGTCTTATGCGCTCAGCCTGAACTACCAGCACAGGTTCCCCATGAAAGGCCATGAACTTACGGCAGATATGACATATAATTCTGGTAACGGAGATGGCCGGACTATAAATGAGATGATACGAAGTACGGGAATTTCAAATGGTAAGAAGACAACCGATGGCGGTCCCGGAAGCGAATTCCGTACAAAGGTTGATTATACACTCCCCTTTAACGATTCCAACAAATTTGAAGCCGGAGTGCAGGGAACATCCAGACTGAGCGACCGGTTTACCGGATATTATGAGTACATCCCGGCTTCAGGTCAATACATCCGGTCAGATAATTATAGTTTCGGAACAAAATCCAGAAATGACGGTTACTCAATTTATTCTCTTTATTCGGCGATGTGGGGGGATCTTGGCTGCCAGTTTGGCCTGAGAGGTGAATATACTTACAGGAAGATAGAAATTGCAGATAAAAATAACATCTTTAAGATCGACAGATTTGATTATTTCCCGACATTGCATTTTTCATATAAGCTTTCCTCAGGAGAACAGTTTATCGGCAGTTATGCCAGGAGAATCCGCAGGCCGGACGACTGGCAGCTTGAACCATTTGATACATGGGCAGACCCAAACACAGTTCGCAGGGGCAATCCTTCACTTCAGCCTGAACTGATAGAATCCTATGAGTTCGGCTTCCAGACGCTTATTGCCAACGTGGTCTCTTTTACCACCGAGCTATACCACAGGAAAAATAACAGCAAGATCGATGGTATAAGGTCCGTTTATTCAGATAATGTAACTCTGCAGACATTCGGCAATATCGGACGGGATTACTCTACCGGTGCCGAACTTATGGCAAGCGTTGAGCTCTTTAAGCTCTGGAGCA
Organism: Acidobacteriota bacterium; assembly: GCA_050258415.1. Lineage (GTDB taxonomy): Bacteria > Bacteroidota > Ignavibacteria > Ignavibacteriales > SURF-24 > JAAXKN01. The sequence goes on from JBLMYS010000225.1 coordinate 9,943, forward strand.
TTGATATGATGGGAAATCTTTTTGACTACCGCCTGAAGTCTGATCTGGATGAGCAATCCGGTTCAAAAGAAAGTTTCAGCTGGCATGCAAGAATGGGCAATTCGTTTAAGATAAGTAATACGCTTCATCTGCAGTTGAATGCCGACTATAACAGTCCGACTGTGTCTTACCAGAGCAAAACAGACGATTCATTTTCTCTCGATCTGGCGGTAAAGCAGGATTTCATGGATAAGATGTTTTCGCTGACTTTGCAGGCAAGAAACATTCTCAATACCGCACGGTGGCAGTCGACAACTGAAAGCGGAGGTTATTATTCCTTCAGCACCACGAAACGTGAAGCCCCCGTGATAATGCTTAACTTCCGCTATACATTAAATAACTACAAAGATCGTAATGACGGTGAAGGCTTCAGTGACAATAACGGGTAAAAACAGGTGAAAGCAGGATTAAGGGCAGGGAATATGTCGGGTGTGAGTAAAATTAAGGAGAATTTACTCACATATTGTTCCTGAGCATTAAAGATGACTTTAGGTAAAAGTGAACCAATAGTTTAAGACAGAAAAACCGCCCTTTAAAGGGCGGTTTTTATTTCAGAACCGGTGGGGGACTTGCCCCATCCCCGAATTGAAAGAATTTCCATCATGGTAATATTGTTATTTGTTCATCCCCTCCGTAAAACTTTTAAATTATTTATTTCCTGCAGGTAACTTTTCTTACTATTTTGCGTCTAGTTAGTAAATACACTTTCAGGTCTTATGCAGAATAACTCAATTATAGACTTCACTCTTACTTATAATAAGTTCAAAGAACCTCTCTTTAACTATGTCATAAAGATCGTTAGATCTGAAATGCTGGCAGAAGATATCGTTCATAATACCTTCATGAAGTTTTATGATAATCTCGACCGGATCAGAAACTATGAACGAATTGAAATATGGATCTTTACTACTGCCCGCAATGAGGTGTTCAGCCATTTCAGAAAGAAAATTAATAAGTATGAATTGGACATAGAACTGATAGGGGAGAAGCCTTCATCAGAAAACTTTTATAATGAGCTGGAAACTAAAGAACTGATCGATATAGTAGAAAAAGAACTTGACAAAATGGACCCTTCACAAAGCGAGGCCTATTATCTTAAGGAATTCTCTGACCTTAGCTATAAGGAAATTGCTGAGATCATGAATATTACAGAAGACCTGGTGAAAAGCCGCATCTTCAAGGTCCGGCAGAAATTAAGAAAAGCAATTATAAATCTTGAACTATAGAAAATTAGAATATTAAACTCTGGAAAAGAGGACAAACAATGAACTGTGATGAAATTAAAATGCTCATAAGCGAATATCTCGATAATGAACTCCCAAAAGAAAAAGATGGAATTCTCTTTACTCATCTTTCCTCCTGCTCTGAATGCCGCGAGGAATTTAAATCCCAGAATATTATTCAGCACCAGGTGAAACTTCATAAAAAGCAGGTGCCGGAAAGACTTGAAGAGCGCGTCTTTAATTCAATAAAGAAAAAGCAGAACCAGCCTTCACAAACCTGGCTTACCAGGCCGATGCCTGTTTATGTCAATTATCTTTTGGGAATTGTAATTATCCTTATCGCACTGTTTTCATATATGCAGATTAGCCAACTGCGCTACGACCTGAATAATTTCCAGGACAGATACGACACTGCTATTCAAAGGATTCAGATCCAGTCGCAGCAGATGAACTTAATGATGAACAATATGCCTGCTGTCCGTATAACCAGTAATCCGGCAAAATTATAATAAAGGGGAGAGCGATTTATGAAAAAAGTATTTTTCATCCCGGTTATTTGTGCGCTCATATCTTATTCAGGATGCAAAACTGATGCACACAAAAACAAAAACAATCATGAAATCAATTATGGTATTTCACAAACCTATAACTTTTGGCCGACATACGATGATATGCTTGACATAAAGTCATCCGCCAGGGTTGATACTGCACTATTCAGACTTCAGATGAATGAACTGCTTCCACCTGAAAAGATATTTGAACTCTTCGGTTCGGGTTATCACAATTTCTACCTTCAGCTTGTTATACTAAAGGAAAATGAATCAAATTTCCGTTTATGTACTGATGCTTCTTTCTGGAGAGGCCGTGGTGAGGATACTGAAGATATGCTTTATACCGATTCTAAAGGTCAGTTCCCCCGGCACAGGCCTTCTGTAAGATATTCGAAGAGCACTGATAAAAAGCTTACCCATGAGAATGTTACTGATAACGGCAAAATATCTGTTTTTTATTCTACTTATCCCGATGCGAAAAAAATATTTACCGTTAAACCGGGAATAAAAAACGGCAAACCGGTCAGAACAAGCAAACTTTATGAAATAAGTGTCTTTATCGGAAAAGATAAAAAGATCGCGCGTCCCTGGAATATAAAGGAAGTAAATATTTCAAAATATCTGGATCATATTTATGAGAAAAATGTTGACAGATTCTGGTACTCTACCGGGCTGTCGGCTGTAAGCATTGATGGTTTTGAATCAGTACGCAAAGCAATTTCATATCCTGAAGAAGCCTTGAAAAATGGTGTGACAGGAAGAGTAATTGTTGAGATCTTTGCTGATGAAGAAGGCAATTTTGCAGGCTATCAGCTATTAAAAGGCTTGGGCTATGGCTGCGATGAGGCTGTTATCAAGGCAATTAAGGATCTAAAACCTAAAACCTATCCGACCGGACAAAGAAGCTCCATTATCGTTCCCTTTGAATTCGGTCCTCCGCAAACAACACCCATCGACCTGGCAGTGCAGTATTTTAATGTTAATCCTGATCCTAATACTTATAACAATATCCGCCTCGGGATTATTAATAAGAACAAGACCGGTAAGAACCTGGATCAGAAATATTTTGTGTATGTATATATAGACAAACACCTTGTCTTTCAGACATTATGCAATGGTATTTCAAAATCTGACGAACAGCAGTTCTACTGGTTCCGCTTTCAGCCAAATAAACCCGGGACATATGACTATACTGTCTACATAGACCCTGAGAACAGGCTAAATGATTCGAATCGCGAAAACAATACAGTGCACGGCACTCTGGCAATTAAATAATTACATTGAGACGGATAATTAAATATACAACCCTTCTATGTTGATACTGGGGGGAGCGCCTGGATCCCTGGGTCAGGTATTTTATGCTGACATATTGTTTTCCCTTTACCCATAAAAGAAATAAATAATTCTCAATTTGTAATTCGCGAATTGCAAATTAATACTAATTTGTAGAATAGTATCATGCCCAAATTTTAGACATTTTTGAGCATGAGAATCTGCTTGTGCCCGGTTTTAACATTCTTTTGTGCATGATATCCGGCATTTCATAGGTTTTCAATCCCAAAAAAGCTCAGAATTTGGGATTGAAAATTGTTTCAATCCCAAAAAAGTTCAA
>JBLMYS010000226.1:0-4627 GCA_050258415.1 Acidobacteriota bacterium
ATGTATTTAAGATGGTCTCACTTTGCATTGCGGCAGAAAAGGCATAAATCTGGATTTTGAGTTCAGAAAAAGTTTTTAATCCAGCTCAAATTCACGACTATTTAAAATAAACTAGGCGCTGCCGGTATCAGCGCCTTGTCGTTACCTGTGTGCAAAGACGGAATCGAACCGCCGACACAAGGATTTTCAGCCCATTCTAAGTCTCGGTATCTTTATTATCCTTGTACTTGCTTTTGTAATTTCCTGTAATTAAATAACGAAGAAAACTCACTGCATCTTCCACCGGCTCAATCTTGACTTCCATATGTTTCTTATTTATATTATAAACAGTATATTAAAGAAATATTATGAATTTCCTTACATTCTCCAGGGAACTAAAAGACTTCCCCGCTTTTAGCCTGAAGGACATTGAAAAGCTTAGCGGTAAGGTTTACTACCATCGGCTTGATGAGTGGCAGAAGAAGGGTTATCTCCGTCGGGTGGCTAATGGCATCTTTATGTTTGCCGATGCCCCTCTGGATGAGTTTTACTTATTCTATCTGGCCAACAGAATTTATGAGCATTCATATATCTCGCTTGAATCCGCGTTTTCCTACTATGGATTCATACCTGAGGCCGTATACAACATAACTTCAGTTTCAACCAAAAAAACCTCTTCCTTTTCCTACGATAATATTGTCTTTTCATATAGAACAATAAACCGGAAGCTAAATTTCGGGTATACATTACTGCCGTTTAAGAATGTAACTATAAAAATCGCTGAACCTGAAAAAGCCATAATCGATTATTTTTACCTTAATCCCGACCTGAATACAGCTTCGCATATTGAGGAAATGAGATTTAATGATAGTGTACTGAATGAAAAGTTAAACTGGCAGAAGATCGATAAGTACCTCAAAATATACGATAACAAAAAATTGATTGGCAGAATAAATTTATTGAAGGATTGTATAAATGCTTAGTTTGGCAGAAATTGAAAGGTTCTATCCAGAGAACCAGAGGCCATTTAAACGTAATATATTAAGAGAGTATTTACAGTATAAAATATTGCAGATTATTTTTGACTCTGAATATTCCTCCAGGCTGTCATTTATGGGGGGGACCTGCCTCAGAATTGTTTTTGGGACCAACAGGTTTTCCGAGGATCTGGACTTCGATAATTTTGGTATGACGGCCGGGGAATTTGACTTACTCTCAGACATTGTCTCCAGACAACTTGAAGAAGAGGGATACTCAGTTGAGATTAGAACTGTGCATAAGGGTGCTTTCAGGTGTTACATCAGAATTCCGGGGCTCCTTTTCGACAATAAACTCTCAGGTTTCCAGGAAGAAAAGATTTTGATTCAATTGGATACAGAAGCCCAGAAGGTTGATTACAAACCCGATCAGTTTATTCTCAACAGGTTTGACATAATTTCAAAGATATTTTACTCTCCCCAAAACATACTTCTCTCGCAAAAATTCTGGGCTATTCTTAACAGGAAAATGTTAAAAGGCAGGGATTTCTATGATGTAATGTTTCTTTTAGGCATCGCAAAACCAGACTTCAGGTATTTGGAGATCAAGGCCGGAATCAGGAACGTCCGCCAGTTGCAGGAAAGACTACTGTCAAGAATTGAAGGGACAGATTTTAAACAATTAATAAAAGATGTAAGCCCGTTTCTGATCAATCAAAGTGACATAAAAAGAATAGAGCTGTTTCCCGAATTTATAAAAAGTTCAATAAAAGAATAACCTTTAATTACCGGGTTTCATCAAAATGTTAAGAGGCTCCAGGCATCAGCGCCTTGTAGTTACCTGTGGGCAAAGTTGAAGATGAGGAACTGGAAGACAGTTGATAATTTTAGCCTCAATTCCTGGATAAGTTGCTCAGAGAAATTCGATTTAATGATTCAAACATTTCACAACCCGGTAATGCTAAGGAATAAAACCGCCCGAATGGCAGCCTGAATATGAATGTTTCAGAGCATACTTCTTTAAAATTATTGAAGCTTTAGCTAAATTGGCACCTTCAGGATTTTCAGCAATAGCTTTTTGGACAAAGAAATTATAAAATAAAGCCCGCTTTTCAACGACTTAACTCTATTAATCAACAATAAATATGCAGTTTTGTATCAGTTCAGGTTTAATTAAATAGCATTTAAGGACAAACGCCAATGAAACTTCTCAAAATACTTTCCGCCATTCTCATTTTATCTTCTTCCTGCGGTGCAAAACAATGGATTAAATTCCTTCCTGACGCAGGCGTCAAATGCCAGGCCTTTGAAGGACAATACCTCTGGGTAGCAACAGAAAGCTATCTGTCAAAACTAAATCTACTAACAGGAGAGGTTTTGGAATTTTATAGTGACTTTGGTTTCATTAAATCACTTGCTATAGACGATCAAAAGAATAAATGGATCGGCACAAATAATGGTATAACGAAATTTGACGGACATGAATGGACCACTTTTAATACAAGCAATTCCGGATTGCCCGACAATAATATCAAATCAATTGCTATAGACCCGCAGGGAAATAAATGGATCGGGACAAGCGGAGGAGTAGCTAAATTCGACGGACAGAACTGGACCGTTTACACATCTGCTAATTCAGGACTGCCGCATTCCTTTAATTTCTCAATTGCGATTGATAAGAAAGGAAATAAATGGATAGGAACTAATAACGGGTTATCTGTTTTTGATGGACAGACATGGACAACTTACAATACCGACAATTCAGGCCTGCCAAACTCTGTTGTTAACTCCATTACTATTGACGAACAAAATAATAAATGGATTGGAACCCAGGGGGGGCTTGTCTTTTTTGACGGGAATAACTGGACTGTTTACACCCCTTCTAATTCCAAACTGCCAAGCTCTTATGTTTCCTCAATCGCTATTGACCAGCAAGGGAATAAATGGATAGGAACTGTTACAGGGGCTGCCAAATTCGACGGACAGACTTGGACTGCATTCACCACTGATAATTCCGGACTGCCGGGTCCTATTGTCAGTTCAATCATTATCGACCAGCAGGGGAACAAATTTTTCGGGACTGATAAGGGATTAACTGCTTTCGACGGACAGAAATGGTCTCATTACAACACCAGCAATTCCGGACTGACAAGTCCCTATGTTCACTCAATTACTTCAGATCAGCAAGGGAATATGTGGTTTGGAACTTCTGGAGCCTTGGTCAAATTTGATGGGCATAGCTGGACTGCTTACGATTCTAGCGGTTCCGGATTGCCGGGCTTCTATGTCAACTCAGTTGCAATTGATCAGCAAGGAAATAAATGGATCGGGACTGATAAGGGATTGGCTAAATTCGACGGGCAGAACTGGACTGTTTACAATAAGAGCAATTCGGGACTGCTGGGTACTTATATCCGCTCAATTTTTATTGACCAGCATGGAAATAAATGGATCGGGACTAACAATGGATTAGCAAAATTCGACGGACAGACTTGGACTGCTTACAACCCTGATAGTACCGGGGTACCGGGCTCAAATATTTTCTCAATAGCTATTGACTCGCAGGGAAATAAATGGGTCGGGACTGATTGGGCGTTGGCTAAATTTGACGGACTGAACTGGACTGCCTATATTTATGGCAAATCCGGCCTGCCGGGGTCCTATGTTTCCTCAATTGCTGTAGATAACCAGGGAATTATATGGGCCGGGACTCATGGAGGAGTAGCTAAATTTAACGGACAGAACTGGACTGCCTACACTGTAATCAATTCCAAACTGCCAGGGCCCCAAGTCAACTCATTTGCTATTGACCAGCAAGGGAATAAATGGATCGGGACTGATATGGGTCTGGCCAAATTCGACGGACAAAACTGGACTGTTTTCAAGTCCGATAATTCCGGACTTCCTTCGTCCTATGTTTTATCAATTGCTATAGATGAACAAGGGAATAAATGGATTGGGACGACATCGGGTATAGCAGTATTTAGAGAAGAAGGAGTAATACTTACAGATGTAAAGAAGGATAAGCCATCAGAACCGAAATGTTTTTTATTACATCAGAACTATCCCAATCCCTTCAACCCTTCAACAACCCTCTCCTACTCAATCCCTGAGGGAAAGATGGTTACATTAAAAGTCTATGACATGCTGGGTAAGGAAATTGCCGCGCTTGTAAATGAATATAAAGAAGCAGGAACGCATTCAGTCCAGTTTAATGCCTCTTCCCTGCCCTCCGGCGTATATATCTATACAATTCAGGCCGGGGAACTCAGGGATTCCAGGAAACTGATGCTCCTGAAATAATCTCCTGATCATTTGATGATTATGCAAGAAAAAAATTAAAGTTCAGGAACTTGCGTTCCTGAGCTTTTTCATCTTATTTCCCAATGGCAAAGCAGCTTCTTTAAATAAAAAAAAGCCGCTGTCGGTATCAGCGCCTTGTCGTTACCTGTGTGCAAAGACGGAATCGAACCGCCGGCACAAGGATTTTCAGTCCATCCTAAGTCTTTGCCCGGTAATTACTTTCAAGTTTACAAAGAGGCATTCTCGAAATTTGGAATTTTTTGTTTTTGTGTGCAGATTATATTTTATATTAGTTTATAAACTTATTCATTCAGAAAGCGAGAATAAAGAATGGATCCAAAAACTGCACAGCCAAAAGATATCGCAAA
>JBLMYS010000227.1:0-28395 GCA_050258415.1 Acidobacteriota bacterium
ATACCGGGTACGGCCCTAACGACCTATGAAGAAAAAGAAACTGACGTACATATTGCTGTACAAATGATCAGAGATGTGGTTCTGGACAGATGCGATATTACTATTCTTGTCTCTGCGGACAGTGATCTGGTACCTGCATTTAATTTTATTAGAGAATATAAACCATTACATAAGATCATGGTTTATTTCCCTCCCCATCGTTTTTCCTATGATCTGAACAACAAGGCAACGAACTCCATAAAACTGGAGAATCATCAAAGTAAATTCAATACCACAATGCTTGATGAAGCAATAAAATTAGAAAACGGGTACATTCTTAAGCGGCCCAATAAATGGAAATAACTATTGGGGCATTACAAGGAGCTAAAAAAGGGAACGTCCTTTTGTTGTCTATTTTGTTGTATATTAAGCCTAAAAACAGCTGAATTCCCGAGAACTATTCGCGCCTTTCCGCAAAATTAAGGCATTTTAAAAACAAAAAACCCCGTAATTCACTGAATTACGGGGTTTTTCAGAGTAGCGCGTACCGGATTCGAACCGGTGATCTCTGCCTTGAGAGGGCAGCGTCCTAAGCCACTAGACGAACGCGCCAGTGTATAAAATCTACAAGTACAAATGTAAGAAAAAGCTGTAATTTCTCCAAAGCTTATTTCAATAAAATCATTTTCTTTATGCTCATATAGCTGCCGGCCTTGAGCTGAACAAAATAGATACCGCTTGGCAGGTTCTCCCCGTTAAATTCAACCGCATAATCCCCTGCCGGCTTGACTGTATCCATCAGGTTGGCGATTTCGACTCCCAGGGCGTTAAAAACCTTTACTGATACACGTGTCTCTTCCGGAACAGTAAACCTGACAGTTGTTGCCGGGTTGAAAGGATTGGGATAGTTCTGGAATAAATTGTAAGACAATTCCGGCTGCTTGTCTGCTAAAACCGTCTGAGCTGCATTGCTTAGAGGAAATATGAGTGCCAGCAGTAAAAATAAGTATATAATTTTCTTCATGTTGCGCATTCTCCCCTGTTTAAAATATTGGACCTGTATTTAAGGCAAAAGGTTTAAGCGGAAAGAAATACAGTAAATATTTTTTTTAATAAATCAATTTCTTTTAATTTAAGGTTTATATTATTAATATTAAATACTTCAGAACAAAAGATATATAATAATTTAAACGAGGTACGGCATGAAAAAATTCCGGATGATGTCCCTTTTCTTTTTCTTTGGGCAGTCAATCCTTCCAAATTATATAATGGGCCAGGAAACGAGCGGCTCTTTTAAGAGTCCCGAGCTTGAAAAAGTGGCCACAGGCCTGAAATTCCCCGAGGGTCCAGCCTGGAACGGCAAAGACATACTTTATGTATCAAACTGCTACGGCGACTGGATTACGAGGGTACAGGGGGAAAAAGTGGACGCATTTGTCCAGGCTCCTTCAAAACCATATCAGTTTCAAAATACAAACGGGCTTACTGTTTATGAAGACGGTAGCGTTTTTGCGTGCGAATTCGGCAAGGGCGCGATTTTAAGGTTTTCCCCTGACGGCAGCTGCACGGCTGTTTCGGAAGGCTATGAAGGCAAGAGGTTCAAAAAGCCTAACGACCTGGCATTCGCACCCAACGGTGACCTTTATTTTACGGATCCCCTGGCATACGACAAAAATAACCTGGACGGCGTAATTTACAGGATTTCTTCAGATTTTAAGACTACGACGCCTGTCTATTCAAATCTCGGTTTTCCAAACGGGATAGCTTTTTCAGCTGACGGCAAGTTTGCGTACGTTTGTGAATCGGCTTTCCAGAGGATAATCAGGTTCCCGGTTAAGGATGACGGGACATTCGGTGATTTTACGGTATTTATTGACCTTCCGGGCGGGGACCCCGACGGGATCGCCTTTGACACAGAAGGAAACCTTTATGCGGCTCATTTCGGAGGAGGCGGAGTATATGTAATTTCTCCTGAGGGGAAGATAAAGGGAAAGATACTTACTCCGGGTAAAAAGCCTAGCAACGTGGAATTTGCCGGGGATGACATGAAAACGCTTTATATTACGGAAGATGAGACAAACTCGGTTTATAAGACCAAGGTTGAGGTTCCGGGTTTAAGGCTTTTCCATTCACCGGGGGCAAAATAATTTATTTTGGGTTTTGTTTGCGAATTTGCGCATGTATTGCTGTAAAGGGCGAGCGCCGCTCGCCCCTACAGCGATATAGTTCAGGTTAATTATTTAAGATATGTTTTTTATTTGGCTGGCAGAGTTATCTTAAAACATGCGCCCGGTTTGCCCTCGGAGGCAAGACGGGACGGGCTTTTGACGGAAATTGTTCCTTTATGGCGCTCAATTATCTGTTTAACGACTGATAGCCCCATACCGGAGCCCTCATAGCCCCCATGCTTAATGTTTGATCCCCGGTAGAACTCCTCAAAAATCTTATTCAGTTCACTTTCAGGAATTCCTATTCCGTTATCGCAAAGTTCCACTGCCAAAACTTCGCTATTATCCGAAAGCAAGATTTCAATTATACCGCCACCGCCTATGTATTTAACAGAGTTGCCCAGGAGGTTTGAGAAGGCTACTCCCAGTAGCGCCCTGTCCGCAAGAACATCTTTTTTTATCTGCCTGTTATCCTTCAGAACAACATTTACCCCTTTTTGTTCAGTCATTGCGCGGTGCTGGTCGATTATACCACAGAGAAGCTCATCGATCTTTATTTCTTCAGCAGAAAGTTCATTTAAGAGTTTTAATTTCGAAAGCCGCAATACGTTATTAATCATCTGGATTGTCTCTTCGCTCCTTTTTCTAGCCCGGAGGAGTCTTTCTGAAACCCCGGGTGCCACGGGTCCCAGGAAAGCTCCCAGTATAAGGTCGAGGTAAGACTGCACGGCAGCAACGGGGGTTTTTATCTCGTGCACCACTCCCATTATATATTTCTGTTTTTCAATTTCAGCCTGGTTAAGCTTTTTCAGTGTTTCAACAAGGTCCTGTTCCCTTCTATAGAGTTCGTGGGCGATCTTGTTGGCGATTATAACGCTTACAAACATCATTAGGCTGAAGACGATCAGGAATACAATAATGAAGTTCAGATTATTATACAACGGGTAGGTGAAGAGGCTATAAACCCCGTGGTGGGCTAAAAGACCAAAGTACTCAGCAAAAGCCATAAGTGAAAACATCAAAACGACCCCGCCTGAAATAGTATAGATTACATAGCCCGGCAGAATGAGGCTGCCTATAATCATATGAAAGATAAAAAACATATAAAGAGGGTTTTCAATACCGCCACCGTAGTGGACAAGGAGCATGAGTGCGGCAAGGTCGAATATCATCTGCAGAAACGAAAGGTGCAGGGCGTGAAACTTTCCCGCCTCCGGTTTAATATAGCGCCTGAAATAGTGAAAGCAAGCATTATAGAAAAGAATTGAGAGAGTAATAATACTATAGGCCATGGCCTGTGTATGCGTCAGGGGAAGTTTCATAATGAATTCCAGTCCCAGCAGCATTGCAACGAGCATTGCCACGGCCCCGTACCTCAGTTTTATCAGCCAGAGATTTCTGTTTTTGACAGAGCTCCAGAATTCCGGATAATCACCAGCCCACGAAGGAATTAATGAAATCATAAGATTTATTTTCCGCTGAAATCCTTGGTTGTGACAAATCTATAGTATTATTTTATCTTAGTCAACACTTGCCCAAAATCCCTGAAATAGTGTTGAAATAAACCAAAGGCGCACGTATCTTTGAGTATTAATTTGAGATTGGTTCAAATATGAAATATAATATTTTATTTATTGTTGTGTTTCTGGCTGTAGTTATCATTGCCGGATGCAAGGACACGGTTACAAACCAGAGTGTGGATGAGCATCAGATTCCGGCAAAGGATGTAAGCTACAACAAGGATATTCAGCCTCTTTTCGAGGTTAAATGCAACAATTCAGGCTGCCACGACGACCAGAGCCGGGCCGGAGGGCTCAGTTTTACCTCGTATCAGAATACCACCTCGGATCCTACTATAGTAGTTGCAGGATATCCTCAGAACAGCCGTCTTATATGGGCAATTCAGCCCGGGGCTGCAAATCATATGCCCCCGATAGACCGGCCGCAGCTGACAAAAAACCAGATCGATGGAATTACAACCTGGATTAAAGAAGGTGCAAAGCCAAATTAAATCCAATTCCGGGGCATACCTGCTCGAGGTTTTTATCAGCAAGCCCTTTAAGATAAAGAAAGGACGCTTTGCGGGCATTACACTCCCGCAGGGCTATTACTACTATGCCGGAAGCGCGCAGAAGAACCTTCATCAGAGGCTCAGCCGGCACTCAAGAAAAAACAAGGCCCTGCACTGGCATATAGATTATATTACGGCTTTTAAGGGGAATAAAGTTACAAACTGCTGGATTTTTGAGGATGCCCCGAAAGAAACCGAATGCCTGATAATTCAGAGACTAATTAAAAAATTTAATTTCAGGAGTGTAATAAAAGGCTTTGGAAGCTCGGACTGCAGGCATTGCGAGACTCATTTTCTCTCAGGCGGGATGACCCCGCCTGCAGATATAACATTTTATAAACCGTAGCCCATTAGAGCCACTTCATTTCCTTATACCAGTCACAGGTTCTTTTTATTCCGTCTTTAATGGAAATTTCCTGTTTGTAGCCCAATTCGCGCACAGCCTTCGAGGTATCGCAAGTCCAGGCCTCCTGGACGAGGTCGCGAGCCTTTTCGAGGTTCAGGGTTGCGGGTTTTGAGCTGAACATGGCAAAAAACTGAGCAATTGCGGCAATTGTATAAACAACAAAGTGCGGTACCTTAACCTTAAGTACCTTCTTATTAAGCACTTCCGAGGTAACTTTGCCTATTTCAGTCCAGTTATAGAGTTCCTCTGAGCTGATAAAATATGTCTGGCAGGCAGAGTTTTCACTTATTGCGGCCAGGTAGAAGCCCTTCACGAGGTCCACAGCATGAATAAGGCTTAAGGACTTGTCCTTCATGCCTATAGTAGTCATAAGTCCTTTGCTGAAGGTCTGGAAGAAGATAAAGATTTCCGTATCGCGTTCGCCGTAGACAGCCGGGGCGCGGCAGATTGTAATTGGGAAGCGGTCCATATAGGTTTTGGCGAGTTTTTCCTCTTCAAGTTTGCTTTTGGCATAAGTTGTAATAGGGTTGCACTCAGACTCCTCGTTTACGAGTTTGCCTCCAAGAGAAGGTCCGCAGGCGGTCTGGCTGCTGACGATTAAGATTTTCTTCAAGGTATCTTTAACTTCCAGAGCAGACTCAAGAATAGTGCGTGTAGTTTCGACGTTTCCCATAAAGTAGCCTTCGGGAGTCTTACTTTTTACCACTCCGGCAACGTGGAATATGTAATGGGCACCCTTAAAGGCCTTCGTGAGGCCTTCTTTATCAAAGAGTCCGCAATCTATAATTTCCACATTTTTACCGTTGAGCCACTTAAGGTTACTGGATTTTCTGGTAATGCATCTAACGGTAAAGTTTTTGCTTAAAAGCAGGTCCACAAGGTGGCTGCCCACAAAACCGTTAGCTCCTGTTACCACCGCAACCGGACTGCTGTTATTCATATTAATTTCCATTTGATTTTAAGATGATTTAATTATAGATTTTGCATTAAAAATTAGACTATACGCGCGAACCAGACAAAAATATAAATAAAGAATCAAATTTCATATAAAGTTAATAGAATTAGGAGGATTATTTTGGATCTATTTACGAAGTGTTTCGAATTTACCAGGGCAGATGAGGTTAAGGCTTCAGGTCTTTATCCTTATTTCAGGGAAATTGAAGAAAACGAGGGACCTGTTGTAACGATGAAAGGTAAGAAGGTTATTATGGCAGGATCCAACAACTATCTTGGTCTTACGGCACATCCGAGAGTCAAAGAAGCTGCAATAAAAGCTGTAGAAAAATACGGAACAGGCTGTTCCGGTTCACGCTATCTTACCGGAACGATCGATCTTCACGTTGAAATGGAAGAAAAGCTGGCGAAGTTTCTGGGCAAGGAAGCATGTCTTCTTTTCTCGACCGGATATCAGACAGCCCAGGGAATTATTCCTACACTCGTTCAGCGCGGCGAATATGTGGTTTCAGATAAAGACAACCACGCCTGCATCGTAGCAGGCAATCTCATGGCCAAGGGTGCCACGGCCGACATCGTACGCTACAAGCATAACGACATGAACGACCTGGAAAGAGTAATCGCAAAGCTCCCGAAAGAAGCCGGAAAACTTATCGTTTCAGACGGTGTATTCTCAACGGGCGGAGAAATTGTTGATCTTCCAACGCTCAACAAAATAGCAAAGGAATACAACGCAAGAATTTTAATTGACGACGCTCACTCAGTTGGCGTAATAGGCAAAGGCGGAAGGGGTACAGCAAACGAGTTCGGCCTGACTGAAGAAATTGATATGACAATGGGAACATTCAGCAAGACTTTTGCTTCTTTGGGCGGTTTTGTAGTAGGCGATGCCAAGGTTATTAACTACATCAAGCATCAGTCCCCTGCTCTTATTTTCAGCGCCTCACCGACACCGGCCTCTGTTGCATCAGCAATAGCAGCCTTAGATATTTTAATTGAAGAGCCTGAAAGGGTTGACCGTGTTATCAGAAACGCCGCAAAAGTAAGGACATGCCTTAAAGCAGCAGGATTCAACGTAGTAGACAACAGAACGGCAATTGTCCCTGTTATAATAGGCGACGATGCACTCTGCTTCCAGATGGGCAAGATGCTCTTTGATGACGGCGTGTTTGTAAACGTGTTCATTTCACCGGGCGTTCCGCAGGGAAGGCAGATGATGAGAACGAGCTATATGTCTACTCACGAAGACGAACATCTCGATTACATCATCGATTCAATGAAGCGTAACGGCAAAAAGCTGGGAATTATCGACTAACGGTTTAGTTTATTATATGTCCCCCGCCTTTTCAAAGGCGGGGGCAATAGATCTATAACTATCTGCATCAGCATACTTCACTTTTCAGGTATGCTTTTTTTTTAAGAGGAATAAGTATGGGAAATATTAATATTACAACGGTCAGCTCCAAAAAAGACCTGATGAGGTTCATTAAGCTGCCCTGGAAAATTTATGACGGCGACCCGAACTGGGTTCCGCCTTTGATTATGGACAGGAAGAAGATCCTCAGCAAAGAGAAGAATCCCTTCTACAAGCACGCTGAAATGGAAATGTTCCTGGCAGAAAAGAACGGTGAGCTGGTAGGAAGAATTGCAGCAATCAAAAACGACCTGCACAACAAGTACCAGAACGACAACGCGGGATTTTTCGGCTTTTTTGAATGCATTAACGACCAGGAAGTGGCCAATGCGCTCTTTGAGGCCGCAAAAGCTTGGCTGAAAGAAAAAGGGCTGGATATGATGAGAGGTCCTGCAAACCCATCGAGCAATGACGAGTGGGGAATGCTCTTAGATGGTTTTGATGACGCACCAAGGCTTCTTATGACATATAATCCGAAGTATTATCTTGATCTTTGTGAAAACTACGGTCTTAAGAAAGAAAAAGACCTTTATGCCTATAAGCTCGAGAACAAGAAGGTCTTGTCCTCAGAAAAGTTGAAGAGGGTTGCCGAGCTTGCCGCCAAGAGAGCAGGGCTTGAGATAACGGCTCTTAACATGAAGGATTTCAACAAAGAGCTCGAGAAGGTTAAATATGTTTACAACAAGGCGTGGGCTCCTAACTGGGGATTTGTTCCTTTGACAGAGGAGGAGCTCGATGCAATGGCAAAAGACTTAAAGCCGCTTGCAGAGCCCTCGCTTGTAATTTTCGGCACCGTAAAGGATCAGTTGGTCGGGTTTGCTCTTGTTATGCTGGACTACAACCAGATATTCAAAGAGATGAACGGAAGGCTCTTCCCCTTCGGATTCCTGAAGATGTTTACAAAAAAGAAAGAGATCAAGTGGTGCAGGATCATCACTCTCGGCATCATTCCTGAATACCAGAAAAAGGGGCTGGACGCAGCATTCTATTATGAGATTGTAAACAGGGCACATGCCCTTGGCGTTGACCTGGGCGAGGCGAGCTGGATTTTGGAAGACAACGAAATGATGAACCGCGGCGCGCAGGTTATGAACGGCGACCTTTACAAGAAATACAGAGTATACAATATGAGTATTTAAGTACAAGTATTTTATTCACCCGAAAAGCGGCTCTTTGAAGGGCCGCTTTTTTCTTTCAAGGACACACCGAGATATGTTAAAGAAACTTTTAATCCTTCTCCTTTTTTCCTGTCCTGTGCTTGCACAGTACTCCCCCGCCGACCTGGATCTGGCGGAGACCACATACTTAAGAAAATTCAGTCCTGAGATCATAAATAAATATCTTACTTCAGGAAGGCCCGAAGGTGTCAGGGCGGCACTTTTAAGTCTGAGCAATTCTACCGACACAACATTTGTTCAGACAATAAGGGGACTTAGTTTCAGCAAGTATGGCGATTACATTTGTTTCGCGCTCGGGCACATCGGTTATTCAAAGGCGTCAACTGAATATCTTCTTCAGAAAGCCTTAAATAGAAGCCCATTCCAGGAGTCAGCCTTTGACGCCTTAGGAAGAATAGGAGACAAGGAAAGTTTTAATTATCTCATTGACAGATACCTCGAAGAGGAAGGTAAAAACTTCCATGGCATATCGCTTGCAATTGCAGGTTTTAACTCAAGGGGTATAAAGACTGAAGGCGGAAAAGAACTTGCCATATTAACCGGTGAAGTTTCTGATGAAGAGCTCCCGCTTCGCAGGAGGGCGCTTGCAGCATTTGCGCTGTCAAGAACAGCGCCCGCCAGGGATTCTGAAGAAAGCCTCTTAAATGTTCTTTCTGAAAAGGGTTCGAAGGAAGACAACATAGTGCTCAGGCAGTACGTGCTTTCGGCCTTAAGAAAGCTTAAATCCTTCAAAGGAAACTTTAATATGTTTAAGAGTCTTGTTTTGGATCCTGACTGGAGGATAAGGACGGAGGCGGCAAAGGTTCTTTGTTACTATAATTTCAGGAACGAGGAAGAGCTGAACTTTTATCTGAGGCTCTTAAAGGATGGAAATCCCAACGTTTCGCGCCAGGCGGCAATTTCGCTACGTGAGATGCCGTTAAGTGGCGCCTTAAGAGAATACCTGAAGAAGGGATTAGAGAAGAGCTTTGAAAGTTCTTATACGCTGAACACAACAGGAGAGATCTTCCTGACTCTTGCAAAGCTGGAGCCCGGGAACGCCTTTAACCTGGCACAAAAAGAAAAGGATAAAGTTGGAAAAGTTTATTATTTCCGTATGATGCAGGAGAATTTCACGGATCCGGAGAGAAACTTAAGCCGCCTTATAGGAAACAGTTCCGATGACAAGTCTGAAGAGCTTGAGCGTTTAAATGCCCTTTTAGCGCTTCAGAAGTATCTGCCCGGAAATGAAAAACTTGACGGCATTTTATTAAGCAATTTAGCTTCAGGTTTTCCTGCCGCGCTATCCATTACAGCCGATGGGCTTGATTCCCTTTTTATTGAGCGGCATAAAGAAGAGCTTAAAAGAATAATAAAAAGGCAGGCGGGGCTTCACATGGACGACGCGCAGTTTACAGAAAGCAACATGTCGCTTGTAGGTCTGGCAGGAAAGATTTCGCCTGAATTCAGGACTGAAGTTTTGAATTTAGTAAAGACCGCCACGCTTTACTCAATGAGTTCCTATGCCTTCAAGGAGTTGGGGAAAACAACAGAGCCCAAAAAGGACATGGGAAATTTCATCGGTTTCTGGAAAGAAGCATTCAAATACAAGTATGCCGTAGTTACGACGGACAAAGGGAGTTTCACGATAAAGTTTAATTCCGAGGTGTCGCCCATATCGGTCGGGAGTTTCTGTTCTCTGGCAAAAAAGGATTTCTTTAGCGGGATAGTGTTTCACCGTGTAGTGCCTGATTTTGTAATACAGGCAGGAGATCCTGAAGGCACGGGCTGGGGTGGTCCGGGTTATGAGATAGTATCCGAATTCTCCCCTGTTCCATTTGAGAGGTCGTATGTGGGTATGGCCAGTGCGGGCAAGGACACAGAAGGCTCGCAGTGGTTTGTGATGCACAGTTATTTTCCCCATTTAAATGGGCGGTATAGTAATTTCGGCAAGGTTGTGGAAGGGATGGATGTTGTGGACAGGGTTGACCAGGGGGATAAAATAATAAAGGTGGAGTTGAAGTAAGGCTCAGGAATCACAAGGCATCTTCCTGCCTTTATATTTTCTTTAAGCCGCGGCTGCCAAGGTCTTATATGCCGCCCCTGACCGGGGCTTGGGGGATGGGTGATCTTTAACCCGGGGTTTAGTCATCCGCCAGAGGCGGATTCCTGCACTCCGGGCTACAAATGTTTCGTCCTCGGGGAGGACTTAGTGCTTGCGTTGATCTAAGTTATATGCTTTCATTACCTTCTTGAATAATCAGGTGAACACTTTCAATAGAAATGGTATTTCAAGACAATTTAAAACAAAAAAGCCGGATCACCCCGTGACCCGGCTTTTTTGTTGTTTAATTTTATTGGCGCTGAAGGGCTTCGTCGTATTTTGATATGTGGGCGGGGTCTATCTTCTTCAGCGTGGCAAAGATGGTCTTATCGGGATAATCGCTCATATAGTTTACAATTTCGGCAGACTTTGTATCAAAGAATACCTTCATTAAAATGCCCCTGATGTCCTGCTTGGTTCTTAATACGTCCAAATCCTTGATGAGTTTTGCTATGTTATCCTGCGCCTTCTGCTTATCCTGGGGTCCCAGGGCAAAGATATCGAGTCCGTTATAGTGATAATTAAAATAATCTTCCCTGAATGTTCTGTACTTCTCGTTGATCAAATCCTCAATAAGGCCTCTGCGGTTATAGGGAGTCGTACTTTTCTCCCAGCCAGCCGGCTGTGTGCTGTTTGCCCCGAGGAGAGTGAGGTTATAAGCCTGGTTAAAGAGCTGTGAGCCGCCCAGCATATTATATGAATCGGCATCGAGGCCTATAATTATATAGGCATAAAAGTTAAGAAAGCTTGTAAGCGGGTCAAAAACGGACTGGTTATAATACATGGACTGACCGCGCTCATAGGCAAAATTCCATTGGTTGTCGAGCACGTTAATCATTAAAGACGCCCTGTTGCTCTTATAAATGGGCCTTAAGCTCGTGATGCTCACCTGTGCGGAATAGTGGGTTTCGTCGGTGGCATTATCGAAAAAGACATTAAAGGAGCACTTGATCCTGTCCCCTTCCCAATTGTCGCCAGTAAAGCGGGTATTATTGAGATAATCCTGAATATCCTGCGCAAAATTAACAAGCAGATCCTTATTGGTCGTAGGAAGTTTTTCAGTATTAACTTTGACCTGGACGTCGAGTTCCTGTGAATACAGGCATACAGGAAGTAAAAGGAGGAGCACTAATAGGTGTTTCATTTTTCAACCAATAGTTATTTTAACGTTTGACTTAATATATAAATTTGGATATTATAATTCCAGAGGCAACACAGACATTTCCATGCCACACTTCTTTTACATTTTCATCATAATATTAGTTTCTGCAGGGGTTATTTATCCACAAATGAACCCGGGGGCAAGGCAGATTGCTTTGGCAAATTCAGATGCTGCCATTGAGGGGGACGTGTTTTCAGCCTTCAACAATCCAGCCAGTTTAGCGGGTGTTACTGGCAGGGAGTTGGGGGTTTTCTACTCCCCTTCGCCATTCGGCCTTAAGGAATTGTCCAATGCCGCCATGGCCTACTCAGAACCTTTACCCATTGGACCGGTGTCACTTGGGTTATCCACTTTCGGGTTTTCACTTTACAGGAAAAATAATTTTGTGGTGGCCTTAGCCATGAGAATTAGTGATATATCCCTGGGGCTTAGCCTTAACCTTCACAATCTAACAATCAGAAATTACGGCTCTGATAATTCACTGGCCGTCAGTCCCGGTATTCTAATTTCGCTTATACGGGAGCTCAACTGGGGTTTTTCCGTCCAGAACATTTTTAACGCCTCCATAGGGAGTGAAAATGGGCAGATCCCCCGCGTCTTATCATCCGGCTTCAGCTACAGGCCCTACAGAACAATTATGCTGAATGCCGCGGTGGAAAAAGTTACGGGGGCTCCGTTTTCCATAAGAGCCGGGGTTGAATATGACCTGATAAGATATTTAGCACTCAGGGCCGGGATTTCGAATGAGCCCGACAGGTTCTCAGCCGGCATAGGGATAAATTACTCTTTCATGAAATTTGATTACGCCGTGTTCACTCACCAGGACCTTGGCCTTACGCACCAGATAGGGGTGGTCCTGAGTCTTAGCGCAAAAGATTAGCAGGACAGTCTCTCTAGAAGAGGTTTCGCACAGCTCTTTGCCATGAAAATTCCACTGCTTATACTACTAATATTTCTTCTAAGCGGTACAGGTTTGCCGCAGGAAGATTCATCGCAGGCCGGCTATGACCGGTTCTGGAATAACCTGCTTGAAGAGAGCATGAGTGAGGTAAATGAAAGTGAAATTTCTGACGAGTTAGAGAACCTTTCACTGCACCCAGTGGACATAAATTCAGCCACTCTGGAAGACCTCTTAAGGATTCCATTTCTTAATTACCAGGAGGCAAAAGCAATTTTAGAGCACAGAAAAACCTGGGGGAGATTCTTTTCCACCAATGAATTAAGGCAGGTAAAGGCGTTATCTAACTTACTTATTTATAATATCTTACCCTATGTTACCGCAGAAATTTATAAAATGATTCCGGCAAGTGCAAATACTTTAAGGTCAAAGCCAGACAAAAGCTATATCCCGAAGGTTGATTTACGCCTCAGAATGCTAAATAACTCCTTATATAATAAAGAGGTTACAGCGGGGACTTACAGTGGCACTCCACTTAAGCTATATAACCGTCTTAAAGTAAATAGTAAAGACCGGTATCAGCTGGGTTTTATTCTGGAAAAGGATGCAGGTGAGGCCTCGATCTCAGATTTCAATTCATTCCACCTTTTACTCAATTCTCTCAAGCCCATAGATGCTCTCTTAGCAGGCGACTACACAATTGAGTTCGGGCAGGGGCTTGCGCTCTGGGGGCCATACGGGTACTTAAGGGAAGGCGATGCAGTGAGTTCACTTCACAGGCAGGAAAAGGATATAAGGCCCTATCTCAGCACAGATGAAAACAGTTTCTTAAGAGGAGGTGCCTTATCCTTTTCTTTAAACGGTTTAAGGCTTTCGGCATTCTATTCCAATAACTCCAGGGATGCAAACCTCGATACCGCTTCAGGTAAAGTTACATCCTTTTATACTTCAGGCTACCACAGGAATGTAAGGGAAAGCATGAAGAAAGATAAAGTAAAGGAAGTTCTCTTCGGGGCTTATGCGGATTACCAGATTAAGGAAATCCTGAAGGTAGGGATACTTTACTACCGTTCGGAGTTCGACCGTTCATTTATCAAGTCCTCCCCTTCCGGCATTTCAGGAAACAGGTTCGACCTGTTTTCCCTGTCGTATAAACTGTTTTTAGATAAGGTCCTGATTTCCGGAGAGGCCGCAAATGCCGGAAGAAAGACCGCCTTTAGGAGTTTGGTAGAGTTGATTTTGACAAAAGAGATTGACGCGCTGATTTCCTTCAGGCATTACCCTTCCGGTTTCCCTTCGATGCATTCATTCTCCTCGGGCAGCAGTTCCGGCGGCCTGAGGCAGGAAACAGGTATTTACGGCGGGATTAGCTTTAAGACAGCTTTGGGGGCTTTTGACATCTTTTACGACCAGTTCAAGAAAGAAAAGCCGGGCAGTCTTCTGCCTTCAAACGGGAATAAGTTCGGCATGAGCTACAGCATTTCTCCTGCAAAGATGCTGAAACTGAACTTCAGGTACAGGAACGGTGATGAAGAAATTTATGATCTCAGGGACCCGTATTCAGGACTGCAATCCAGGCAGAGCCGCACATTCAGGGGGGATTTACGCCTGGACTTTACGTCCTCGGTATTTATAAAGTTTCACGGCAGCCTTTCAAAGTATATGGATACGAAGGTGGATAAAAAAGAAAGCGGTTTTATGTTTTATGAGGAGACGGGAGTCTCCAGGCGCATTTATTCCCTTTCGGCAAGGATATCATATTTCAGGACAGATTCCTATTACTCGAGAATTTTCCAGGTAGAACAGGAGACTCCGGGAAGTCTTGCAAATTCTTTCCTTTATGGCCAGGGGGTAAGGTGGTTTATAAACATGAGGGGCAGTATATACCGCGGAGTTTCGGTTTCCCTGAAATATTCAGAGACCTACAGGTCTGAGGGTTCAAATATGCCGGAAGAGGAAAACAGTTCGCTTAGTCTTCAATTAGACGTCAACTTATAGGGGGCAGGCTGGGTGCCTGCCCTGAAAATGGTTTTGGCCAGGAATTATGACCAGGTGCCCTGGTGTTTTATATTGCCTGATGAATCATATGTCCACCACTCTCCGGAGCCGTTTGCAAGCCATGAGGCCTTAAAGGCGAGATTGCCCGTAAAATAGACAAGCACCTGTCCTGAGTTATCCGTCTTTTCCGAAGCTTCAATTCTGGTACGGAGGCTGCCGTCGGCGTTATACTCTCTTATAGTTGCAGTAACGGAGCTATCGGCATTTTTCTGCCAGCTATAGTCTCCTGTAAGAAGATTTGTATTCTGCCTGAAGAGTTTCCATGTTCCCATTTTCCCATCGGCGCTTGAAGTTCCTTCAAGGGCGAGCCAGTTATTGTATGTCACGCTGTCGCTTGTGCCGTTCAGTGTCAGTTTCCAGGCGTAGGATCCATCGGCAAGTTTTTTTGTTGTCAATGTTGCAGTAATTGAGCCGTTGAGGAATTTTCTTACCCAGCCGGTATCGGAATAAACAGCCTGGACATCGCGGAACATATTAGAATAGTATGAAAGTGTGCCAAGGCTCTGGAAATAGCTTTTTGCCAGTAAAAGGATCGGATCGTTTGAAGTTGAGCCCGGGCCTTTGATATCAATCCGGGGCACTGCCGGGGGCGGACCGGGGTTAGTGACAACTGCCGGAGCGGCGGGATTATCATCTTTTTTGGAGCAGCCCGAAGCAAGAAAAGCCGCGATCAAAAAAGACAGAATTAAAAAGTTATACCACCTTTTCATATGAACGTCTCCCTTCTAATTATTTTAACCTGACTAACGTTTGCAATTTTGGAGCTTAGAAAAACTCTGGTCAAATAACCTTCTTGCGTTATAATATGATATGAAATCTTTTTTTTCTGAAAAAGGTATTTAGGCGGGATATTGGTACTGTGGAGGCAGGGGAAAAAAAGAGCCCCTTTTGGAGAATGAAAGGGGCTAAAATTGTATTATTTCCAGCTTCCGTTTGCGGTTTCCTGGCCGTTTATAAATGACTTCCACTGGCCGCTGCCGTCTGGCTTCCAGGATGCCTGGAATGTTCTATCGTCATTTTCACCATAAACCGTCAGTTCACCCGATCTATCGGGTCTGTTTATTATTTCCTTTTTACCTGTCACAGTTGAGTAGGAATAATTTGCCACTGTGCCAGAGACAACTCCGCTTGCATCAGTTGTCCAGGAAAGGGTGTTTACGAGGATAGTTGTATTTTTGTCATAAATGTTCCATTGTCCCTTTTTTTCGTCCAGGCTTGTAGTGCCGTCCAGCATTTTCCTGTTGCTGTAGTTTTGGCCATAAATATTTCCGTTCAGAACCAATTCCCAGGAAACGGTGCCGTCAGTACTTTTAATACCTGTTAAGGTTTCGGTTCCTCCCCCTCCGGCCTGCCAGACCCAGGTCCATATATTCCCGTTCCTGCTTGGCGCAAGGGGGACAAATGGAATACTAAACATTTCCGGGTAACTGTTGGCTGAAGAAATGTAATCCTTTGTCTGGGCGGCATACTGGTCTCTTGAATATGTAACAGGTCCCTTAAAAGAAAAAGTAGGAACTGAAACGGCATCCTGATTTTGTGTTCCAGCGATATCCTCCTTTTTGGAGCATGAAGTAATTAAAGCGGAAAAAAGTAAGAGAAGAGCAAAGGAGTGACATTTTTTCATTTTAGAGTCCCTAATAAAATCTATAGTTATTTGAATTGCAGATTCAGGGCCCTGAATCTGCAGCGGTCAAAATAGTTAATTTTTTAATGAAACCAAACCTTATAGAAAGTAAAAAGCCCCTTTCGATGAAGAAAGAGGCCTTAATAAACTTAAATCTGCTTTTCTACAGGCTTAATACCAGTTTCCGTTTGTCTTCTCGACGCCGTTTTCGTAAGAATGCCAGTCTCCGGTGCCGTCGGATTTCCAGGAGGACTCGAACTCAAGCACATTTTTAGTATAGATTTTAAGTGAGCCTGAATTATCGGGATTATTGGTAACCTCATATTTTCCGGAAGTGGTTCCGTTGCTGTATTCAATGAATATGCCTTTAAGGATTCCGGCGGAGTTTGTGGACCAGGTAAACTCCCCTACAAGATTTACAGTATTTTTGTCATAAACCTTCCAGTTTCCGCTTTTGCCGTCGGCACTGGTGGTTCCGTCAAAAGCCTTCCAGGAATCATAGGAAGTGTTCTGAATTTTTCCGTTAAGGATAAGGGACCAGTAATAGCCCCCGTCAGAGTTCTTTTTGCCAATAAAAGTCTCCGAAGCCGTACCGCCGGGGTTAACCACCCACCTCCATTCGCCGTCACTGCTGCTGGGCTGGACTGCCGAGAAAACAGAATTAATCAGCAAGGGATATGTATTGAACGACTCAACAGAGGCTTTGGTTCTAAGGGCATACAGGTCGTTAGTCTGTGTATTCGGTCCCTTAAATGTCACGTTTGGTAATCCGGGTGCCTTACTATTATTTTCGCCCCCCGGCTCCGTTGGATTTTTTTCTTCCTTTGAGCAGGAAGAGATCAGAAGTGCTGCGAGCAGAAGAATCAAAACAGAGTATAACTTTCTCATTTTGGACCTCCCTGAAGTTTATATTAATTGATTTGGCAGAAACTGTTTGGTCATATTCATGCGCGGATTTGCCTGAGGATACGTTATGGAAATTTCGTCAAAAAGCAAATTAAGTATATCACATCCCCTGATCCTGGGAGCAGGCGTCATTTATCTTTAGCCATTTTGCTTGCTAACATAGAAGGAATTCTATAATTTAGATGTCGACAATTCAACCATTCACAAATAAGGACTTACTTTATGCGTACAATCGTAGCAATGCCGGGTGACGGTATAGGTAAAACAGTTCTTCCTGAAGCAATTAGGGTCTTAGATGCAGTTGGTTTTGAAGCAAACTATGTCCATGGTGATATTGGATGGGATTTCTGGAAAAAAGAAGGAAATGCGTTACCTCAAAGAACGATAGATCTTCTTTCTGAGCATAAGATAGGCCTTTTTGGGGCCATAACAAGCAAGCCCAAAGATGCCGCGGCTAAGGAACTGGATCCGTCGCTCCAGGGAAAAGGTTACGTTTATTTCAGTCCGATTGTAGGTTTAAGGCAGCATTTTAATCTTGACATCTGTATTCGTCCCTGTCTTTCATTTAAGGGTAACCCCCTGAATTTCATAAGAAGAACCCAAACGGGTTTTGAAGAGCCTATGGTAGATGCCGTAATTTTCAGGCAGAACACCGAAGGGCTTTACGCCGGAGTGGAATGGACGAATCCCCCGAAACAGGTGCGTGATGCGCTTGAAACTCACCCCAAAATGAAGTTTTTCAAGGATACGCCGAGTGAGGATCTGGCAGTCTCAACGCGTATTGTTACAAGAAAAGCCTCCAGACGGATTCTCACTGCGGCCTTCGAGTACGCAAAGAAGTACGGCTACAAGAATCTTACGCTCTGCGAAAAGCCGAATGTTCTAAGAGAGACCTCGGGCATGATGTTCAAGGAAGCAAGAGAGATTGCAAAGAACTACCCCGGAATAGAGCTCTGGGATACAAACATAGACGCGCAGATGATGTGGCTTACAAAGAATCCTGAGGCATACGGCGTAATAGTTGCAGAAAACATGTTCGGCGATATCATTAGCGACGGTTTTGCTGGCCTTGTGGGCGGTCTTGGTTTTGCCTGCAGCGCAAACATTGGTGAAGAAGTTGCAGTTTTCGAGCCTACACACGGCTCGGCTCCAAAGTACCAGGAGTTAAATCCTTCAATTGTAAATCCTATTGCCATGGTCTTAAGCGCATGCATGATGCTTGACCACATTGGCGAGAGTGAGAAGGCTGAAAAAATACGCCGCGCAATTGCGCAGGTGATTGAAGAAGGCTGCGTCAAGACATACGACATGATGAAGCTTAAAGGGGGACCTGACGTATTTAAGCAGGGAGCCTCGACGACACAGGAAATGACTGACGCAATAATTGCAAAACTCTAAGAGGAAATAATGCGCGAAAAAGTACTTAAAATATGGCCCGAGATCCAGTGGATAAAAAATGAGGATCTCAGGAACAAGGTAACCGACTGCTGGGTTTATGCTATTGAGCACAGCGTTCTTTCGGCAGAAGACCTGGAGAAGATCCCCTTTTCACTTCTCTTAAAGGACTGCAGGATCACATTCATGACGCATAAGCGCACGTGTGTGAAACTGGCTGTGGATATGGCAAAAACAATGATGGAAAATTTCGGAAGTGAAATTAAAATAGACATGGACACTTTAGTTGCAGGGGCTATTTTAATTGACGTAGGAAAACTTCTGGAATATGAAATAAAAGACGGCAAGCTTTCCACCAGCGCTGCCGGGAAAATGCTCAGGCATCCTTTCAGCGGCATTGGTATTGTGGACCGCTTCGGCATACCGCCGGAAGTGCAGCACATAATTGCCACGCACTCAAAGGAAGGTGACCTGGGTATGAGGACTGTTGAGTCGATAATAGTCCATCATGCAGACTTTGTAAGTTTCGATCCGTTCAAGGCTTAATTTTTTTGAAGGCAGGGGGCACTCCCCTGCCGATGTTTACTGTAGTAGTTTTGACTTCTAAAGCACGTTAAAGAACTCATTTTAGGAGGTAGTAAGATGTCTCAGACATTAATAGAAAAAATTGCACAGAGATTTGCCGTAGGACTTCCGGAAGGCCAGATGGTCAGAGCCGGAGATTATATTTCGATCAGGCCCGCATATGTAATGACACACGACAATACCGGTGCTGTAATTCCCAAATTCAAAAGCATCGGGGCCGTAAAGCTCCAGAACCCCAATCAGGTTGTAAACACGCTTGACCACAACGTACAGGATAAAAGTGAAAAGAACTTAGAAAAGTATAAGAAGATAGAGGCGTTCTCAAAATCTATGGGAGCGGACTTTTATCCTGCAGGCCGTGGTATAGGCCACCAGATAATGTGTGAGGAGGGATATGCGTTTCCGGGCACAATGGTAGTTGCCTCAGACAGTCATTCGAATATGTACGGGGGGCTTGGATGCCTCGGCACCCCAATTGTAAGAACCGATGCCGCGGCCATTTGGGCTACAGGCAGAACGTGGTGGCAGGTGCCGCCAATTGCAAAAGTTGAATTAAAAGGAAAACTTCAGGCAGGCGTAACGGGTAAAGACGTTATAATTGCACTATGCGGATTTTTTAATCACGATGAAGTCCTTAATCATGCAATTGAATTTACGGGTGAAGGGGTAAAATACCTTTCAGTTGATGAAAGGCTTTCAATAGCAAACATGACAACCGAGTGGGGCGCTCTTGCCGGAGTATTCCCGATTGATGAAGTTACAATAAACTGGCTTAAAAGCCGTGAAAAGTTTCTGTCGGAAAGAGGCCCTGCAGGGGTCAACTCGGACGCAGATGGTGTAAATCCAAGAATAAACGCAAGCAGGATTGCCCAACTTCAGGAAGAATGCCTTAAGGCTGAGGAGGGTGCATTCTACGCAAAGGAAATTGAAATAGATCTTTCTTCAGTAGAGCCTTACGTTTCAGGGCCGAACACGGTAAAGGTAATGACGCCGGTTTCTGAGATGAAGGATAAGGAAGTAAAGATCAACAAGGCATATCTTGTCTCCTGCGTTAATAGCCGCGTTGATGACCTCTCAGAGGCGGCAAAGATCGTAAAGGGAAAGAAAGTCTCCGAAGGCGTCAAGTTCTTTATTGCGGCGGCTTCAAGCGAAGTGCAGGCTGAAAGTGAAAGGCGTGGCGAATGGCAGACTCTTCTTGAGGCAGGCGCAATACCGCTTCCCCCGGGATGCGGGCCCTGTATAGGTCTTGGCACAGGGCTTTTGGAAGACGGTGAGGTGGGAATTTCCGCAACGAACAGGAATTTCAAGGGACGTATGGGATCTCCGAACGCACAGGCCTACCTGGCCTCCCCTGCCGTTGTTGCCTCAAGCGCTTTATCGGGGAAAATTTCATACGACTGGCATGGCAACAGTTCAAAGCTCATCGGCTCAATAAAGGAAGCAATGAGCGCTCCGGCCTCAGAAAGCGAAGTTAATATAATTGACGGTTTCCCGGAAAAAGTTACCGGGGAGCTCATCTTCTGTTACCAGGACAATATGAATACAGACGGGATCTATCCCGGCAAGTACACATATAATGACGACATGACGCCTGAGCAGCAGGCAGAAGTTGTAATGGAAAATTACGACCCGGAATTCGGGAAAATTGTAAACAAAGGCGACATACTGGCAGGCGGCTTCAACTTCGGAACCGGAAGCTCGAGGGAGCAGGCGGCAACGGCCTTGAAGTACAGGGGCATAGAGCTTGTTGTTGCCGGGTCGTTTAACGAAACCTATAAGAGGAACGCTCTTAACAATGGATTTCTGCTCATTGAGGCTCCGGAACTGATAAAGGATCTTAAGAGCAGGTTCGGGCAGGAAAGGCTTACGGTTAAGACCGGAATAAAGGCTGAGATCGATTTCAGGCACTCGGTTCTGAATGCCGAAGGAAAGCAGTACAGTATAAGTCCCGTTGGAACAGCCGCGCAGGAGCTAATAGTCTTCGGCGGGCTTGAAAACTGGGTTAAAAACAATTTATAAGATTTATAAACCGTTAAAGATGCCGGCAAAAGCCGGCATCTTTCAGTATAAAAATTTTAATCAGAGGTATTATGGAAAAGTCATTTTCGCGTCAGATTGCTGAATTTGCTGTTAATCTTAAATTTGAAGATCTTCCCGCAGAAGTAGTCAATGAAGTTAAGAGATATCTCTATGACTCTGTAGGGTGCGCCTACGGGGGTTACCACACAAAAGATGTTAACATATTAAGGGATATTTATAAGGAAATGGGCGGAAGTGAGCAGGCAACGCTTATTGGTTTCGGGGACAAGATTCCTGCCGTCAATGCCACGCTTATAAATTCGCTTATGATACGCGCTCTGGATTTTAACGACATATACTGGAAAGAAGACCCCTCGCACCCCTCGGATCTTATACCGGCTGCTTTATCGGCTGCAGAACTATGCAATGCCTCAATGAAGGACGTAATTACGGCAATTGTTCTGGCATATGAATTTGAACAGCGCTTGTGTGAGTTTGCTGTTCCCGGCGTCCGTGAGCGCAAGTGGCATCATGCTACGCTTACGCAGTTTGTATCCCCCATTGTTGCAGGCAAGGTCTTAGGACTTACGGTTGACCAGATGGTTAACGCCATAGGCATAAACGGATGCCACAACCATACAATCGGGTGCCCAACTGCCGGAAAGCTTACGATGATGAAGAACACCGTGGATCCGATGGCCGTTCAGGCAGGAGTCTTTGCAGCCCTTATGGCACAGAAAGGCTACTCGGGAACAGAAGCCGTTTTTGAAGGTAAAGAAGGCCTCATGGACGTATTCGGGCCCAAATGGGATACAGATAAGCTTCTCTGCGGACTGGGTGAGAAGTTCAAGATTATGGAATGCGGAATGAAGGCTTTTCCAACAGAAGCCCTGACTCATACGCACATAACCTGCACGCTAAAGGTTGTAACAAAGAACAACATCAGCTACGATCAGATAGATTCAGTTACTGTTACCACAATTGCCAGGGCATGCGACATATTGTTCGATCCGCATAAGTACCGCCCTGAATCGAGGGAGACCGCAGATCACTCACTTCCCTACTGCATTGCAGCGGCACTGGTTGACCACAAAATAACAACAAACTCCTTCTCGGAAGAGAAGATGAAGGATCCTGCAATCTGGGAAGTAATAGACAAGATCAAGGGTGAAGCCTCCCTTGAATTTGAGAAGATGTTCCCGGCAAAGCAGCCCTCAAGGGTTAAAATCAGAACTAAAGACGGACGTGAATTTACAGAATACCTGGAATTCCCGAAAGGCGACCCGAGAGAGCCGATGACGATGGAGGATCTTGAGAACAAATTCAACGCGCTTTCATCGAAGCTTATTTCAGCTGAAAGGCAGAAAGAGATAAAAGACTTGATATTCAGCTGCGAAAGTTTGGCGGCAAAAGATTTCATGGCCCGTCTGACGGTTTGAAAAGGAAATTCCCTGGGCATTAGGAAGTTAATGTCTTAATGCCCTGATATAACTTTAATTAACTCAGAAGAGAAAAATTATGGAACAATTAAAGAAAGCTTCTGCCGGAAAGCAGGGGGACAAGGTCCGGTCCGACTGCTCCTTTGAGATAGAGCTTAAGGCCTCCGGCGGAATTGAACTGGAAATGAAGAGCAAGGTGGAGACGATGTATGGAGACTCCATACGGAAGCTCATTATGGATATGTGCGAATATTTTGAAATCAAAGATGCGCACATATGTCTTGAGGACAGCGGAGCGCTTCCCTTTGTGCTGGCCGCCCGGTTTGAGCTTGCGGTAAAAAGGCTTTTTCCGGAAAACAAGAAGCAGTACCTGCTTCCAATGAATAAAAAGAACATGTACTCGACCGCAAAAGACCGCTTAAGAAGAAGCAGGCTTTATCTTCCGGGCAACGAGCCGAAGTTCTTCCCGAACGCTGGGCTTCATGAGCCTGACGGAGTAATACTTGATTTAGAAGACAGCGTTGCCCCCGCAGAAAAAGAGGCAGCACAGCTTTTGGTAAGGAATGCGCTGAGAACAGTTGATTTCTACGGTACAGAAAGAATGGTAAGAATAAACCAGCTCCCATTAGGAAAAAGAGATCTTGAATTTATCGTGCCTCACAACGTCAATCTGATACTGATACCGAAATGTGAAAGCGCAGAGCAGGTATACGACATTGAAAACGAAGTATTGCGCCTGAAGAAAGAGTACAATATTACCAATGATATTTACTATATGCCGATCATTGAAAGCGCGCTTGGCGTATTGAGGGCCTATGAAATTGCCTCGGCAAGCGAGAATGTAGTTTCTCTTGCAATAGGGCTTGAGGATTATACGGCAGACCTGGGAACGCAGAGAACGGATGAAGGAAAAGAAAGCTTCTTTGCGCGTTCAATGCTGGTAAATGCAGCCAAGGCCGCAGGCATTCAGGCAATTGACACCGTATTTTCTGACGTGAGTGATATGGAAGGCCTGCGCAAAAGCGTCGTTGAGGCCAAGGCATTAGGCTTTGAGGGGAAAGGATGCATACACCCAAGACAGATTAAGGTTATCAATGAGGCATTTGCGCCAAATGAAGCAGAAATCGAAAAGGCTAAGAAGATCGTTCTGGCATTCGAGGAAGCTGAAAGAAAAGGCGTTGGCGTTGTGTCTTTAGGAAGCAAAATGATTGATGCGCCGGTTGTAAAAAGGGCGCGCAACACGATTCATCTTGCACTCTTAAACAAACTTATTCCAGAAAACTGGAGGATGAGCTGAAAATGAAACTAAAGAAAAATGCTGCCGGAAGACTTGTTCCGGATGAAATAAACGGAGAGCCTCAGGTTCCCTTCCAGGGAGTAAATAAGTATAAGCCTACAGGCTGCAAGGCTAAGCCTGCAGTTAAAAGCTGCATCGATTATCCTATGGACGGCAATAAGCTGGTCGGCAGCCTTAAGGAAGCCCTCGTAAAAGCGGGCATTAAAGACGGCATGACTATTTCAACGCATCACCACTTAAGAAATGGCGACGTACTGACGAACATGCTTTTTGACGTAATTCATGAAATGGGTATAAAGAACATACGCTGGTTTCCGAGCGCGTCATTCCCGTGCCATGAGCACCTGATCCCCTACCTTGAAGATGGCACTATAAGCCACATTGAAGGAAGCATGAATGGGCCTCTGGGGCGCTTTACGACGCGGGGAAAGATGAAAGGCGTTGGCGTTCTCCGCTCACACGGGGGGCGCTATCAGGCAATTCAGGACGGTGAGGTTCATATAGATATTGCTGTAATTGCGGCTCCGACATCTGACACATTTGGAAATTCCAATGGCGTTAACGGCAAGTCGGCAAGCGGGCTTATAGGCTTTGCATTGGGAGACTCTGAATACGCCGACCGTGTAATTGTTGTTACAGACAATCTTGTTCCCTTCCCCTGCGTACCGTGGCAGATACAGGGAAACAATGTGGACTTTGTAGTTGAGATCGATTCCCTCGGGGACGCCTCAAAGATCGTTTCTGGAACAACTGAAGTAACCAAGAGTCCCGACAGGCTTTTAATCGCAGAATACGTTGCGCAGTTTATTGAAGAAGCAGGCATAATGAAAGACGGATTTTCCTTCCAGGCCGGTGCCGGAGGAACGAACCTGGCATTTGTTTTATACCTGAAAGAAAAAATGAAAGCAAAGGGGGTAAAGGCGCGTTTTGTCCGTGGCGGCAGCACGAAGTACCTCGTACAGCTATTGGAAGAAGGCCTGACAGATTACATACTTGACGGGCAGACATTTGATCTTGAAGGTGTGCGCTCGATGAGAGAAAACCCGAACCACGTAAACACGAGCCCCTTTACGAGCTACAACTTCCACGGCAAAGGGAACTTTGCCTCGATCATTGACACCGCAGTCTTAGGTGCAACAGAAGTGGATGTGAACTTTAATGCAAACGTTGTAACGCATTCAGACGGATATCTGCTCCATGGAATTGGTGGCTGGCAGAACTGCCTTTACTCAAAGTGCACTATACTTGCTATTCCCTCCTTCCGCGACAGGATACCGGTAATTGTGGATGAGGTAACGACACTCTGCGGACCAGGTGAACTCATTGACGTTATTATAACCGAGCGTGGTATTGCAATCAATCCTAAGAGACAGGATCTTCTTAAAGCAGTTGAAGGTTCAAGCCTGCCAATTAAGCCTATTGAGCAGATCAGAGATGAGGTCTTTGAGATCTGCGGCGGAGCCCCGGCAAAACCGAAGATCAACAAGGACAAAGTTGTAGCCGTAGTCAAGTGGGTTGACGGCACAGTGCTCGATTCAGTGTTCCAGGTTATCGAATAATCCCCAAATTTTATTCTCAGATAGTGTTATATTCAGGGGCGGGAGATAAATTTCTTCCGCCCTCATTTTTTCCGCCAACCATAAAAGGAGTACTCTCAATATGCACAATTTCAAGATGAGTTCCGGCTTCTTACTTTTATTCTTAATTCAGAGTCTTCATGCCCAGAGCCCATGCCAGTCATTCAGGGGTAACCTTCAGCACACGGGAGTATGCACTTCCTCCACCTTCAGCGATTCGGGGAAATTCAAGTGGAAGTTTAAGACTGATGGGATGGTAAGGAGCACTCCGGCAGTTTATGACGGAATGGTATTTTTCGGGAGCAGGGATAAACATTTTTATGCGGTGGACAGGACTAAAGGCACGATGGTCTGGAAATTCCAGACGGGTGAGGAGGTGTCATCCTCCCCTGCTGTATATTAAGGGGTGGTATACTTTTTAAGTCACGATAATTTCTTCTATGCCCTGGAGGCAAAGACTGGAAAGCCAGTGTGGAAATTTGAGACCGGTCAGGAATTAAATCAGCCGAGGGGAAGCTATAAAAACGGCGGATGGGATTACTTCCTGTCGTCTCCTGCAGTTGATAAAGGCATTGTTTTCTTTGGCGCGGGCGACGGCAATTTCTACGCATTAGATGCAAAGGATGGAAGCCTGAAATGGAAGTTCAAAACTGAAAGCATCGTGCGCTCTTCCCCGGCAATTAAAGACGGCATTATATATTTTGGAAGCCACGACGGCAACCTTTACGCTCTTGATGAAACTTCAGGAAAAACTCTCTGGAAGTTCAAGACAGCAGGAAACAAATATTTTCCGAAAGGAGAAGTCCAGTCAAGCCCCGCGGTTACAGACAGCATGATATTCTTTGGAAGCCGCGATGGAATGCTTTACGCTCTTGATCTTAAAACAGGAGAAAAGAAGTGGACATATGATCACGAAGGGTCGTGGGTTATTACATCTCCTGCCGTTAAGGATGGACTTGTATATTCAGGGAGCTCGGACGCGCAGTTTTTCAATGCGGTCGATATGAAAACAGGCAAAGAGAAGTGGCGTGTAAAGACGCAGGCAAACGTTTTTTCCTCCCCCATTATTGCAGGCAACATGGTATACTTCGGATGCTGGAACGGGGTTATATACGGGGTTAACGCCACAACCGGCCAGGAGAAGTGGGGAGTATATTTAGAAGGCCCAGTGCAGTCATCACCCGTAATTGACAGCGGAGTTATGTTTATTGGCTGCGATGATGGGTATCTGTACGCCTTTGAGTAGAGGTGAAAAATTAAAATATGGCATTGAAGGATGCCGGAAGCAATTTCCTTTCAGACCGTGTTCTGATTGTTTTCCGGCAACTCATTCCGTCAAAATATTTGAGGATTTACTAAAGAGCTGAGTATGTAAGATTGTGCACAGGGAGAAAATTTTCGGATAATTTCAGACTCAAATGAATTAACGACACATCGGATTTCCATGTCAGCTCTGAATCCATTCCATCAGCTATTTCACGAATTATGATGTTCTTTCTTTTTTCTACGCTGCTGAGAACATATTTTATCAGCCATGGCTTTATTCCCTCATCAGGATAGCCATACTTATTTACAAAAAGAGCTATCAGTCTTATGTGATTTTCTACATACCGGGAGTAGTCCTGATCTTTATTAGTCTGAAATTTTACTCTTACACTTTTTAATCCCGAATTTGAAAAAAGATACCATATTGAGGCCAGTTTACCGTCCATATTACCTGAATAAACGAGTACCCCATCTTCTTCGCGAACCAATTTTGCAGTTTCGGTTCTTTTTATATCATCCACAGAAGCCCCCCATTTTGCATTCCGGAAATCCTGTGCATTGATCAGGATTGATGAAAAGAAAATGAGCAAAAAGAGTATCTTTTTCATATCCGTTCTCCATTATACCAGAGGTTCAGTTTTCTTGATCGCAATATAATTTCATTCCGATTTATATTCAAGAAAATGGACAGAGAAAACCCTCAGGAGTAAGGATGACGCCGGCTTTTGAATTTTTGATTTGATACATCCTTAGGATTACTTAACCAGCAAGAGTTTCTTTGATGCCCGGAACTCCCCTGTCTGTATAGAGTATATGTACACACCGCTGGTAAGATCGGATGCATTAAACTCTACATTGTATTCTCCCTTTGGCTGCACATTGTTTACAAGTGATGCTACTTCACGGCCAAGCATATCGAAAATTTTAAGCTCAACAAATGACTCATTTGGAATTGAATAGCTTATTTTTGTTGAAGGATTAAAAGGATTTGGATAGTTCTGCCCGAGTGAAAAATGCATAAGCCCGCTTTTAAATGAAGGCTCTTTTATAGAGGAAATAATTTCCTGCAGAGGATATTTCCAGACACCATTGCCCGTAGTGGCGGCATAGAAATTCCCATCGTGAATAAAAAGCTTTCCTATGGGAGCCGGCATGCCCCAGGCAACTTTAAGCCAAGAAGTTCCATTGTTTGCCGAGAGATAAATTTCACCTTTATCAGTTCCGGCATAAATATAATTCTGGTAAACGGCAAAGGAATATTGCCATCTTTTGCCTGGTACTATAATAACTTGGCTCCATGTTGATCCGCAGTCTGTTGTCCGGGCCGGCCAAAAGTCACTTGCAACGAACAGGATTGAATCTAAAACGGCCATATCACTTATATAGGCGTCGCTATATGGATATTTTATTATCTTCCAGTTTAACCCCCTGTCAGTTGAGATATGAATATTCCCATGCTGGTTGCCAGTAAACAGTGTGTCCCCCATTACAGCAAGAATACGGGCATCGGGAAAAAATGTCGAATCTGTTTTTGCGTAGAACCAGTTTTCGCCATGATCGGTCGAAACATAAATTCCCATCCCCCCGGTTGCGCAGGCAACCAGGTTTGATCCGCTGACAGCTAATGCGGTAATGGACCAATAGCTGTCATGGTTAAAATATTTAGGAGATCCATAATTTATTTCTCTCCAGTTTAAGCCATGATCTGTTGACTTAAAGAATCCGCTTGTGTCGCTTCCGGCAAAGAGTTCGTCTCCCATGGCGGCAAGAGTATTGATGCATTTATCCTTGAGGCCCTTATTCACAGCCTTCCAGTTTTCTCCCTTGTCTGAAGAAAGGAAAACCCCACCGGTTTCCGTTGCGGCAAATAAATCATTTCCGATGGATGCCATAGATGAAATGGAATGGGCATGCAG
>JBLMYS010000228.1:0-7678 GCA_050258415.1 Acidobacteriota bacterium
CCGCCCTGGCGGAAACGCTGGTAATTTGTAGAGGAATTCATGCAGGATTCTCTGCTCCAATATTATTTGGAAATGAGACTGAAGGATAAAAAGTGAGAATTGGACTTCGCGCCATTGTCATTTATCCATATAGAGTTCAGGCTTAAATGAGTGGCAAACGAAGTTTCAACTGCAAGAAAGCAATAAGATCATAAAAAAACAAAGTGTTTTACGGGTCGTACTTTCCCCTCAAGAGGCAAAATAAAAAAGCAATGATTTAGCGCAACAAAATAAAACATTAAATATGGCTGGAAGGCGTTGACTATCTTTTGATTTCGGAAAAGATGCGGCTCCGGGATTGAAAAATAAAGGTGAATCCTGAGTGTATCCGCTATAATTTTGAGGTCCTGAGGCTTTTTATGCCGTCCGGCATGAATGGTATCTTGAACCACTTCCTGACACCACTGAAATAGGAAAGGGTTCCTGACACCACTGCAGAAGCAAATAGTTTGTATACTTTCATCCCGGAATTGCTTAATTTTTATTATTCCCGGAACCGGGTTCTTCAAAGAATAATGGAAGTATTAAAATGAATAATGACGATATAAATAAACACGTTAAGAGAATTATCAACGACCAGAATAATATGCCGCTTGATGACTTCGACGGGCTTTCCGCTAACCAGATGGAACTGCTCCTCTATCACCCTTTTGAGGATAATAACCTCATTAATTTTGCCCCAAAGGCTGAAAATGGCATCTTTTCTGATAGCCCCGCATTCTTAATTGCTATGGATCTCCTTACTCTCATTCAGGAAGGCGGAGGAATTAAACTTACTTCCAAGGGATTTCTGCCCCTAAAACTCGTTAAGTCTCTTTATGAAAAGGGATATTCTCTTGAGGACCAGATCGAAGAGGGCGAAATTGAATTCCGCTTTGAATACGACTGGCTGCTGCTCTTTGTCGTAAAACAACTCCTCCTGATCACCGAAATTGCAGAGGTAAATGACAATACACTTTCCCTTACTAAAAAAGGCTCGGAAATCCTGGCGCAAAAATCTGACTATATGATCTATTTTGAACTGCTTACAGCCTTCTGCCTTGGTTTCAGCTGGGCCAGTAACGACGGCTTTGAAAGCGAACAAATTGGCCAGATGGGCTTTATGTACGTGCTTTACCTGCTGAAAAAATACGGCAGAAAACCACTCGAGGCGTCTTTCTACACACAGAAGTATTTCCAGGCTTTCCCGATGCTCCAACTGGATTCGGATATGGATGACGACTCCGAGGAGGAGGATGATTCGGAGTTGGATGATGAGCCGTTTTTGAAGAGTGATTCACTACTGGAAGATGATGCGGATATGGATGATGACTCTGATCCTGATGAGGACAGAATGTATTGCTTTGAACTCAGATTTTTTGACAGATTCTGCCAGTGGTTCGGTCTTGCCGAGGTCGAGGAAGATTTTAGCATTTTGAACGATGAAGTCAGCTTTGAAATGTTTAAGAAATCCGGCGAGGTTAAAAGAAGCAGGCTGTTTGAGAGGATAATTATCTGAAAGAGATTATTGAGTGGTGTCAGGAACCATTTCCTGACACCACTTAATTTTTCATAATGCGCCTGGAAAATGTAAAAAGGTTTTACAAATGTAATGAATTTCAGTGGGAAATGTGCGCCGGGAGGTACTGAGACCGGACGATTAAAAGTTATATCCTAATCCCAGCAGGGCTTCAGAGGTGATGAAGTCCTGGCTGTAATCGTCAAGGTTTCTTGCGCCTTTGTCGAACCAGATGGAATGCGTGTAGCGCAGTTTCAATTTGGATGTAAAGTAAAAACTGCCGTCTTTGGATAGCGGAATATCATACATTACGAAGGCGTTTAATCCAATTCCTGATGATGCGAGACGGTCATAAATGGTATGATTCTTCAAATTAAAATACAACCCTTTATAGAGGTCGAATGTCCTGTTTGTAATTACAAAGGACGGACCGGCACCATAGTACAAGCCCTCTGTGATATTCCAGATGCCCGGTTTGCCGACAAAGGCAAGATCTATATTATGAGAAGAAAGTTTTGCATCCCCCTGCATCCTGTAAATTACCTCTAAATCGGGTGACTGAAGCACGGGAGTACTTAGTATATCCTTTTTTGTAATCTGATGGTAGCTGTATTCCAGCATAACATTAAATCCGAATAGGTCCTCTTTCTGAAAAGACAGGCCGTAGGAAAGGCCTGCGCGGTATTTATCGTGGACCATTATGCCGTTTGAATTCTCGGAATTCCAGATATAATAGGTGAAGCCCGGGTTGAGGCTAATGCGGTTCTGTGAAAAGGAAGCGGAGCCAGCCGCCATAAACATTATAATGAGCAATATATATTTTTTCATTCTTTCACCAGCAGTATTTTGTAAGTATTGATTTCATGGTGACCGCTTTGCAGCCCTCTGATATCTTCCGTGCATACGTATACTCCTTCGGGAAGATTCAGTTCTTCAAAAGAATAAAAGTAGCGTCCCGCCATCAGGTCCTCATCTACAACGGTGGAAATTTGAGTCTTGTAGCTGTTCTTCAGCGTAATCTTTACGCGTGATTTCTCCAAAATTGTAAAGTTTACGCTTGATGACTGTGAAGGTTCCAGGATGGAAGATTTGCAGCCATATAATGTTAATACCAGTAGCAATAAAGGAAGAAAAAGTTTTTTCATTGTTGTTAAGTTTTGTTTATATCATTGTGACTTTTTTTGATATAATCCCTAAAGCAGCACACACAAAAATAATCTAAAGTTATAATTAGTCAAGATTTATTTATGCATAATATATGGAGGAACCGGCTAACAGATATAAAACCGCTAGCGTGGCCTTTGGGGTTTTATGACATGCTGCCGGAGGTGCTGGGAACAGTCTCGGGCTCAAAACCCAGGGCCTTCTTCCCCATGGACTCCGGACCTTGGACCTTGGACCTATTATTTTTATATTGGTAATCAATAATCCGGAATATTTTAAAAATAAATTACAGGAATTATAGAATGACTTACCTGCCATCGGCTTCCAGATATGAGGACATGCCGTATAAAAGATGCGGCAGAAACGGCCTTAAACTTCCTCTTATATCTCTTGGACTCTGGATGAATTTCGGCGGCGTTAATGTTTATGAAAACAGCCGCAAAATGCTCTTCAGGGCTTTCGACCTGGGAATTACACATTTCGACCTCGCCAATAACTACGGACCTCCCTACGGCAGCGCCGAGGAGACTTTCGGCAGCGTAATGGAGCACGACCTCAGGCCATACCGCGATGAGCTTGTAATTTCAACCAAGGCGGGCTATGATATGTGGCCGGGCCCCTACGGCAACTGGGGGTCGAGAAAGTACCTCATATCAAGCCTCGACCAGAGCCTGAAAAGAATGAAGCTCGATTATGTGGATATATTCTATCACCACAGGCCCGATCCGGAGACGCCCATTGAGGAATCTATGATGGCCTTAGACCAGATAGTCCGCTCCGGAAAAGCTCTTTATGCGGGCATTTCAAACTACAACAACGAGCAGACGAAAAAGGCGATTGAGATCATGAAAGAGCTCGGTACGCCGTTTATAATCCATCAGGCAAAGTATAACATGTTCAACCGCTGGATTGAAGACGGGCTTCTCGATATACTGGATAAAAACGGAATGGGATGCATCGTATTTTCCCCTCTTGCACAGGGACTCCTTACTGATAAATACCTCAAAGGAATACCCGAAGGATCGCGCGCATCAAAAAGCTACAGCTCTCTTAAGGATCAGATAACGGATGACAAGGTAAGAAAGCTGAACGATCTTAACAATATGGCAAAAGAGCGCGGGCAGACGCTGGCTCAGATGGCGCTTGCATGGACGCTCAGGCTTCCGGGCGTTACATCAACTCTCATTGGCGCAAGCAGCACACAGCACATCGATGACGCCATTGCAATGCTCAGGAACCCCTCATTCAGTGAAGAGGAAATTAATAAGATAGATTTGATATTGTACAGTTTGTAGAAAAATTTTCATCACCGCGGGGCGAGCCCTGCCTGCCGGCAGGCACGGCCTGCCTGCCGGCGGGCACGGCGCCGCTCGCCCTACAATCCAACCATATTAAATTATTTCGCTTTGGCAAGGCGGATCTTCCATCTCCGCTTTCTCTAAATATAACGCGGCATCTTTATAATTGTTATTCATTAAGGCTATCTGTCCAATCCATTTATAGGCAAAATTACTTTCTTTGTACCTTAATTACCTCTAAAGCAAATCCGAGACTTTTGGAAATTCTTTTTCTTTTATCAGCAGCGTTGCGGCTTTAAGGGAATTATTATTGAATATTTTTACCTCATTTTCCAAAATACAGTTGCATGTTTTATATTTATAAATTATTTTCCTGCTGGCAACTTTTTATGGCGTTTTGGCTGGTTTCCGGATTCCGGGGGTAAAAGGAAAAGGCTTAATCCTCAAAACTGCTTCATTTATTCTGCTTTTGCTGCTCAGAACCGGGCCGGTTAAAGATTTTTTCCTTTCATAATAATTAATTGGCTTAAGTATTCAACTTTTTCAGGATTACCTTATGAGAAAACTTTTACTTTTCATGCTCCTAATGCTCGTACTGACTGTCAGCTCTTCCTACAGTCAGATATCAAACCTGTCAGTCCTGGGCAAACCCACAGGTTTTACGGTAACCTCGGGTGATAATTTCGGCTGGAGCTTCAACGTGCCGAATGCAGGCGATACAACCCTCGTTCAGATCTGGCTCGATGCCGATCAGAACGGCGTCATCAATCCTTCAGTTGATGTGCTCTGGACATTCTTTAACCAGATAGATGGCGACCCTCGCGGCCAGAACGGCCCGCCCGATGTGGACGGAACTGCCAACAAGACCGTTTCATTCCTGATGCCCCTTGGACTTGCACCCGCTCATTACGTGCTCCTTTTCAGAAACCACGGCCATTATACGACTGCCGCCGGTGTTGTAAACCATATGGCTTCTCCTGTATATAAGATTTCGGGAACGGTTACAGTTCCGGCCGGAATGAGCAGGAAAAACATTGTAATGTCACTTGAAGCCGAAAACAAAAACGGCAGCGGAACCTTCTGGGATGCTGTTACAGATGAAAACGGCAATTATACCATTGAAATGAACGCCGATACGGCAGGCAATCCCTGGACTGTAAGGCCGAACAACGCTTTCATTATGGGCGCTGCTGTCCTGAGCCCGATGGAAAAAGAGATGGTAATTTCACCAAAGCAGGCAGCATATACAGGCAACAACTTCACCTTTACGGCTCCCAGCGCTTCAGTATCGGGAAGGCTTAAAGATGACGCCGGTAACCCTGTTTTAGGTAGCGATGTAAGCATTATGGTCAGTCAGGGAGCTTTTTACCGCTATGGACAGACAGACACAGCCGGTGTGTTCCACCTGGGGCTTCTGGCAAACGAGGTGCCTCAGACATCTCTTATACTTGAATCCCATTCGCGTGACAATAATAACGTGCTTAATGCCTATTCCCAGATAGCCTCCATCAGCGCCGGCAACAATATTACACGCGATCTCATAATATTCAGTCAAAACGCCACAATTAAGGGTAAAGTTACAATAGACGGGCACGCCCCGGGCTTTATGGTGCAGCTTTCGTGCCTGAATTCCGATTCTTTGTTTGCCAATTTATGGACAGACACCGACGGCAACTTTACGGCAAATGTGACGAGCAAAGTTTATGATTATCTTATCTACCCGGTAATAAACTACATGAACGGCGGCACTTCTTACAACTTTAAGCCGTTAACAGCTCATCCGGGGCAGGCAGGCCTTGTCCTTAATCTTTCAACAACAACAGATGTAAAGAAAGAGAGTAATGCGGCTCCTTCGGAATTCAGCTTGTCGCAGAACTATCCAAATCCTTTCAACCCGTCTACAACAATTAAGTACTCGGTTGCAAAGGACGGTTTTGTAAGCCTGACGGTTTATAATCTGATAGGAAGCAGGGTTGCAACTCTGGTAAGCGAATACAAGCCGGCAGGCCAATATTCAGCACATTTTGACGCCAGCAGCCTCCCGAGCGGAATTTACTTATACAAGCTTCAGTCGGGCAATGTCAGCGCATACAAGAAGCTGATTCTGATGAAGTAATTTATTATAAAGATAGTAAAAAGCCCCGGGTCGGATGATACGGGGCTTTTTTATTTTATAAGTGCATTATGCTGCACTTTATGCTTGATTCAATGGGTCCACGCCGGTAAATGCTCCCGAAAGTGCAGTATAATGCACTTTTCAAATCTAGCAGCCTCCGTCAGCTGAGCAGCTGTTCGCATCCGGGCTTTCGGGGTTATGTTTCGTCCAGCGGTTAAACACCTTCTGAAGAACGTCCAGGAAGTACTCAGTGGGCTGGGCTCCAATTACGCCTATTTTCTCATCGAAGAGGAAAAAAGGCACGCTGTGAATGTCGAACTGGTGAGCTTCATAAAGGTCCCTCCGCACACTGTCCAGATATGTCCCTTTCTCAAGCGCCTCATGAAGTCCCACGGTATCGAGACCCATATCATCTCCTATTTCAACGAGAGTAGGAATGTCGTCCACATTCTTTCCTTCTGTAAAATAAGCCTTAAAGAGTTTTTCCCCGGCTTCATTCTGCATTCCTTTTTCCTTTGCGAACTGAAGGAAGGCGTGGGCTTTAAGCGTATTGGCAACAACGGCCTTATCCATATTATATTCAAGTCCAACCCCGGCCGCGGCCTCAGTCACCTGATTGTTCACAAGCCTTGCCTTTTCGGTATTCCAGCCTT
Organism: Acidobacteriota bacterium; assembly: GCA_050258415.1. Lineage (GTDB taxonomy): Bacteria > Bacteroidota > Ignavibacteria > Ignavibacteriales > SURF-24 > JAAXKN01. Next base: position 6,769 of record JBLMYS010000228.1, read on the forward strand.
TTAAGCGTGCAAGGTGGTCGTGAACGCTTATTGAAGTATCTGTTTTTGCCTCCGGGTTCAGGAGGAAGCTTTTCCACTCCACTTCAACCTTATCTTTATGCGGGAACTGATCGAGCGCCATTTCAAATTTGCGTTTACCCATATAGCAGAACGGGCAGACTATATCGCTCCAGACTTCCACCTTCATTTTATTATCTCTATTCATTAAAATCCTCTCTATAATCTTTAACTGTGAATGCTTTATTTTGCTTTCAATTTAAACGGCTTAAGGGCCGCAATAGTTTCAGTATTAATAATTTTTTCTTCCGGGAAATAAAATTCAGGGTGCAATTGCGCGGAAAGCAATTAAATAATATATTGGGAACGCTTTTCTACGATTTGACCATTTTTCTTACCGCCAGAGAAAGCAATTTGCATACTGTTACTTTACCGGAATGTTTTTCAGAACAGAATTTATACGTTATTGCGCCATTAAACCGTGATAACTTTAATATAGATTGGTTTTTAGCGCTGAACTTTTTAATAACATTCATAAAGGGACACCTATGAGAAAACTTTCCGGCATGCTATGCCTTTTCCTTATTATATCCTCTCCTATTCTTGCTCAGAAAGTAATTATGGATGAATCGTTCCATGACAACAGTAATAACTGGCCTATAACCGACGACGGGAAAACGCGGACCCAGCAGGTATACGGCGGCTACACGCTGGAAAGCTTCGAGGAGAACGGATCCTATATTACAAAGGAAACCGGTCTGGATTATTCAGATAACTTTTCAATTGAAACTGAAGTTGCACTGCAGTCGGATGGAGATGATCACAGCTTCGGGCTCCTTTTCGGATTTAAGAACTGGGACAACTATTATGAGTTTGACCTTAAATATACGGTCACTAAAAGCAAGCTGGCTAC
>JBLMYS010000229.1:0-13492 GCA_050258415.1 Acidobacteriota bacterium
GAGCAGTACGAGGCCAAAATCAGGTATTGCATTGATGAAGTCAACCGAATGTCAAATCTGGTTGATCAGCTTTTGATGCTGGCACGTTATGAAAGCGGCAAAACTGAGCCCAGGATGAAGAAGACAGATATTGCCGGAATTATTGAGCATACAATCTTAAGAATGCAGCACGGGATAAATGCCAAGAGAATGTCGCTCAGTTTTGACAACGAAGCGCCCGTTTACGCCAGCGCGGATGAGGCAATGCTGGAGATAATACTGGATAATATAATTTCAAACTCAATTAAATATTCAGGGATGGACACATCGATAAATGTAATTCTCAGGACAAAAGACGGGAAGGCCGTCTGCACAATTCAGGATTGCGGCATCGGAATGGAAGAAGAGGAAATTGAAAAGATCTTTGACAGGTTCTACCGTATAGATGAATCGCGCAGCTCCAGGATAGGGGGAAGCGGGCTTGGCCTTGCAATAGTTAAAAAACTGGCAGACCTTCAGAAGCTCCGCCTGGAGGTAACAAGCCAGCCAAATCAGGGCACCACATTTTCGATTTATTTTAATGATTAGTCACACCTGAAGATTTTAAGCAATTTTTAAGAATCCATTAACCTCCTTTTTAGGAAAACTGATATAATTATTAGTAAACACTAAAATCAAAAAGGAGTAAAATTATGTTTAAAAAATCTTTCGTAATCTTAATTGCAATGATGTTCGCCGCTTCAATTACATATGCCGCTAAGCCAAATAATGCTCTGGCATTAAAAATTGAAAACCTGAAAGCCGCTTTTGAAGGGGAATCAAATGCAAGCGCCAAATATGCAGCCTATGCAAAGAAAGCCAAAGAAGAAGGATACCCCAGGATCGCACTGTTATTTGAAGCCGCCTCTTTTTCAGAGGCAACGCATGCAAACAATCATAAATCGGCTCTTTCCGAATTAGGGCAGACGGTAGGGAAGGTAACCCCGAAATTTGATGTAAAATCGACAAAGGAAAACCTGCAGGATGCAATCAATGGCGAGACATACGAAGTTACAACCATGTACCCGGATTTCATAAAAGCCGCCAACGAAAATATTGAAAAGATATCGCTTAACTATGCATATCTTACAGAAAAGAAGCATAAAGAAATGTACAAGAATGCCCTCGAGCAGCTTGAGGCAGGCAAGGAAAGCTCTCTTTCCAGCACTTATGCCGTATGCACAACCTGCGGCAATACTTACGACGGCCCCGCCCCGAACAGGTGCGGAATTTCAATGACGCCGAAAGACAGATTCAAAACATTTAAGCTCTAAGCCTCATTAAAAAACAAAAGGCATGACTGAAGTTACACATTCAGTCATGCCTTAAATAATTTTAGTATTTTTAATTAAAAATCACCCTGAATACTGAGCCTTCGCCCTTCCTGCTATCGACTTCAATGGAAAGGTTATTCATTTCACAGTACTTCTTAACCAGCGCCAGGCCGAGGCCGTTGCCTTCATATTTTCTCGTATAGCCCTGCTCCTCCTGTGAAAAAGGCTTAAAGAGGTTCGGCAGGTACTCCTCGGAAATTCCAATTCCCGTATCGCAGATGCTGACCAAGAGGTCATCCTTCTCATTCCTTTCAACACTAACGCTTATTTTGCCCTTTTCCGTATATTTAACGGCATTATTAACCAGGTTGTTAAAGATCTGTCCTACAGTGTACTCATCAGCAAAAACCCGTACATCATCTTTGCCGGTTCTGTTCTCAAGCGTAAGTTCGATTCCCTTTTCCATTGCCTGATGGCTGAATTCCATATGCAGCTTTTCGAGTATGTCTTTCATCAGGTCAAACTTCTTCGGCAGCAGTTCATAGCTCCCGGTCTGAATTTCAGACATATTAAGGATAAGGTCGACCGTTCTGATAATTCTTTTTCCCGCATTTCTAATGATGGAAAAGCTGGTTTCGAGGTCTTCAGGCATTTGGCCGTCCAGTTCCTCTTCCAGAAGGCTTGAGAAGCTGAGTATGGAATTTATGGGGCTGCGGATCTCATGCGACATCTGGGCCAGGAATTCGGATTTGAGTTTATCGGATTTTTCAGCTTTTTCCTTAGCCAGAAGGAGTTCCTCTTCTGCCTGTTTGCGCCCTGTAATGTCGCGTGCAACAGTTGTAAATGAGATTGGTCTTCCGCTTGAATCGCAGACGAGACCGAGGCTGAATTCAACGGGGAACTCCTCTCCGTTAGAGCGTTGGAACCTGGATTCAACATTTCTGAGGTTTCCTTCTCTAAGGAGCTGTTTCATCTTTTTTTCCACCTCAGGCCTATCCTCAGGGACCACCATATCCAGAGAGTTTTTACCAATAAGCTCATCGGCCGAATCAAAGCCCAGCATACGGGCTGCCTGCTGATTGCATGCCAGTATTGTTGAATTCATATCCAGGAGGGTAATGGCATCGGGAGAGAGTTCAACAAGTGTCCTGAATTTTTTCTCTGAGTCTTTGAGGGCCTTCTCGGCAAATCTGCGTCTTTTCTCCTCTTTTATGATTGCCTTGGCTTTAACGGCATAATTCACATAAATCAGAATGCCGCTAAAGAGAAGAATTACGACAATGAGCCATTTTACAATGAAGCCGCTCATAGTGGCGAGCACTTCCTTTTCAGGAGTGGAAACTATTATCGACCAGAACTGGTCGGCTATATGAACCGGCAGATAATATGCGCGCATACGCACTTCCCTGCCGCCCTTGCCGCGGGAGATGTAATAATCATCCGCCCCTTCTTTCCCGACTAAAATCTTTTTAATCATCGAAAGTGCCGAGGGGGAGTCCTTAAAAACCTCAGAAACCGGCTTAAAATTGTTTGCCTGGACTGAATCGTAGAGGATCGTGCCCTCGCGGCTTACAATCCATGCCCTACCGCTCTGGCGCACCTTGATCTCTTTGAGGAAATTACGGCTTAGATGTTCAAATGGCACAAGGACAGCAATTCCGCCTTTAAATTTTCCGTATTCAAATACAGGTTCATAATAGGCTACGCACTTATATCCCTGAACAGCATCGAACACGTCGCTTAAGACATTTTTACGGGCATCAAGAAATCTTCTAATATGTTCCTGGTATGAAATATTCCGTCCTATAAGGTTTTTATTGTATGGAACGGTGAAAAGCACTTTTCCGGATGCATCGATACGGGTTACGGCTCTAATTTCACTGGAGTGGCTCAGGTAGAAATGCGTAAGCAGTTCTTCCCCGTTCCGGTTCAAATTGACGATTTCATCGCGGTCTGAGAAATAACTGAGCATGTTTTTATAATGGTTAAAGAAGGTCCGGATGCCTGTTGCGGCCTGCCTGGCATGGATAGTCTGCTCATAATCAAACTGCTCTATTGTTGCCCGTTTTACATCGCTATATGTAGAATAGAACAGAATTCCGCATATAACAACGAGAAGAAATAAAAGCAGGAATTGTTTTTTATAACCCATAGTTTCCGGTGTAATTTTTTACTTTTGGCAAATTTAACAAAAATACGCTAAAAAATAAGTAATTATTTCCTAAATCCAAACCCGAATATTTCTCCCGTCCGGCTGTCTTGCGCCGCGGGAAGAAACTTTGAATCTGCCTTTCTGACTTTCGTTTTATTGAATTCTTTTTTTCTTTACTATAATAGATGCGCAGGCCGGCATTTGCAACAGAAATGAATTGGAGTATGAAAAATCTCAACAGTAGTTTTATAAGGTTCCTTGTAATCTGGTACGCAGTATTTCAGATGGCACATCTTACATTCCTTCTCAGGGCGGCGCAATTGTTTATCCAGTATAAGATTTTTGTCTTTCCCGCCTCCCCTCCCGCAGGCGGATGGCACTGGCAGGCGGGAAACTTTCTTATCGGGATGGGAGTTATGGACGGACTGAATATTCTTCTGACACTGGCCTTCGTCTGGGGGTATTTTGCACATTCCAGGTGGCGCCTTTTTGCAGGGCTTCTTAACCTCAGTGTTATGATGTACTCGGCTGTAGTATTTGCGATCGGGACGATTGCCGACGGGGCATGGGGGCCAAACATAATTGAGTATGTAGCAATGGCCGTAGCATTTACTCCCGTGGTAGTTCTTTTCTTTGAGCTCCTCATTATGGCGCTCAAAGGCAGGTTTTATGAGTCTTATGGAGAAGGGCTGGATTTCGACTAAGAGCTCCGGCCCTCTCTATGTTAACTTCCATTTTCAGTTCTTAAATTCCTAAGCCCGTCCGCCGGTTGGAGAAGGATCCACCTGCACCTTGCCCGTCCTTTTTAATATTCCCCATCCGACCAGTGTACCTTTAATTGCGGCAATAAATGATTTAATCAGGACCCAGTACATAAGCTGCCGGTAGAGGAATCTCTGCGGGAAAATGAGCCAGAGGCGGTTCATCTTTTCTTTTTCAAACATAAAAGCCACCGCAGCCGAAACAAAATCGAGCACCAGGAATAATGCATAGTATCCCAGTATCTGTTTCCAGTATCCGCCAATTATACCAAGGACCATCATCAGCTCGGCCAGGGGCGAGAAAAGAGGGAGAATAAAATGGAAAAGAAGGATATTGGGAAGCGCAATAAGCCCCAGGCTTTTGTAATTATGGTTGAATATTGCATCCCTGTGTTTCCAGAGGCTCTGCATAATTCCGAATGACCAGCGGAAGCGCTGGCGCAAAAACATCCTTATCGTCTCCGGGGCCTCAGTGTAAGCCAGAGCATGTTCGTTATAGCGCACAACGTGTCCCTGCCTTAAAAGTCTTATTGTCATATCGCAGTCCTCAGCCAGCGTGTCGGAAGTAAAGCCTTCAGCCTCGAGGATATATTTTTTCCTGAAAGCCCCTATTGCACCCGGCACCACGGTAATAGCGTTTAGCAGGTCGAAAGCCCTGCGGTCGAAGTTCTGGCTTGTAATATATTCAATGGACTGCCATTTAGTGATAAAGTTTCTTTCGTTGCCAACCTTCACGTTGCCTGCAACGGCCGCGATGTTATCGTCTTCCACAAGGGTTTCAACGAGCCTTGAAACAGCGTCGGGCAGTAGCTGAGTATCGGCATCGATACAGATTACGACATCGCCTTTAGCATGTGCAATTCCGTAGTTGAGTGCCGTAGCCTTGCCGCCGTTAGGCTTTGTAAAAACCCTCACCTTTGGATTGTCTTTATATGCCTCACTTACCACATTAAATGTTTCATCTTTTGAGCCGTCATCAACAAAAACAATTTCATAGCACGGGTAGTCGCATCTTAAGAGGTTCCTGACATTTTTAACGGCATGCACAGCCTCGTTATACGCCGGCACAATAAGGCTTACCTCAGGCAGATTTGTTTTAGAAGTTATTTCCTCCTTCTCCCTTTTCTTTTTCTGCATTGCGGCAAATATACCAACGAGAATAAGCCTGCCGAGGGCAAGAATAATTCCGAGGAAGAAAAGAGCGAATATAAAGCGGTTCATCCAGTAAATGACTTCAGCAATAGACCAGTTAACCTTGGAAAGGAACACATCTTTTCTGTTTGTAAGAGGCGGCATGACGTCGTTGCGAGTTTTGCCGAGCAGGCTGGCAACTGAGGAGAACGTGTAGCCCCTGTCCTTAAAATACTTAATAATTGCGGGGAGTTCTTTTACGGTCTGCGAGCGGTCGCCTCCCGCGTCATGCAGAAGAACGATGCTGCCGAAGGATTCCTCGCGTTTAATTCTAGTCATAATTGAATCTGCCGGGACGCCTTCCTGCCAGTCCAGGGGGTCAATAGAAGCTCCCACGGTATAATAGTTCTGGTTTCTAGCTTCGATGATAGGGAGTATTTCCTGAATGTGTTCCGGCTCCGTATCGGCGTCGTAGGGAGGGCGGAAAAGAACCGTCGAGTGTCCCGTAATGCTTTCAATCAGTCGCCTGGTTGAATTAAGTTCAAAGCGAGTTCTTTCAATGCTGGTAATAGCAAGGTTCGGGTGCATGAAGGAGTGGTTACCGATCTCGTGGCCTTCGTCGTACATTCTTTTAATAAGGCTCAGGTTGTTCTCGGCATTAACGCCAAGGACAAAGAAGGCCGCAGGGACGTGTTCGCGTTTTAGTATGTCGAGAATTGCCGGGGTGTAGCGTCTGTCGGGACCGTCGTCAAAAGTAAGCACAATAACCTTTTTTGCAGCGTTTCCGAACTTACGGATCAGGTAAGAAGAAGGGAGCTGCTTATAATTTTCCTCGGAGATCACCTGGTCGTTTTTATCATATTCAATATCGATGAGGCCCTTCTGCGGTGTTGAGACTATGTCCAGGATTTCCCCTTCCCCCTCAAAGTCGAGGCTAGTTGTATGGTCTATCGTCTCGAGCTTAGATAAGTCCAGTGGTTTCCGGCTGATTGAATCCTGGCTAAGACTTTTGTTGTAGAAAGTCCAGAGTCTCGGGTCTTCGCCACCAAGGCGCCAGAGAGCGACACCAGCGGTTCCGAAATCCTCAGCCGTTCTGATGAGGTTAAAGCATGTGGCGGCATCAGTAAACCAGACTGTATGGGGCTTGTCGTTGTCGTCGTAATATGTATAGTCGAGGTTGTAATTATTGTTGTCAAAGTCAATTTTTCCCTCTGATTCCTTGGCTCTTACGAGTGCTTCCTGGTAAGTTATATCCTCGCCCTCGTCATTTTGCGGCCAGTCGTATCCGTAGCCGGGGATGCCAAGGATTATCTTTCCCGGCGGAGTTTTCTTAATGATGTTCAGGAGGTTATATTCAACCCATTTAACGTCTGCAATAGGGCCCGGATTGCTCGCAGAATAATGGAGGTCGTAGGCCATTGGGATGAGGTAGTTATTATAGTTTTGAAGCTCGCCATAGTCATAGGCGTTATCGCCCACAGGGACGTCCTGCGTTACAATATAATTTTTTCTGCTGAGTGTTTCATATAGTTCCTTCTGGAATTCCAGCATATTGGATTTGTCTTTAAGTCCGAGGCTCTCGAAGTCAATATTTACGCCGGCAAACTTATAGCGGTCGAGCATTTTTACAAGGCTTTCAATAAACTTCGTGCGTCTTTCACGGGAAGATATTATGCGTTCCACGTTGCCGGGGTTCCACTTCTCATTAAAGTAGTTTGAGACCATTGGCAGGATCTTGATTTTATGGCTTTCAATGAGTGCAAGTGCGCGGAAGTCTATATCGGCAACAACCGTGTCGCCTTTATCGGGCACAAAGAGCCATTCAGGCATAACCATATTCATTTTATCTATATTGTCCCTGAGCGAGTAGAACGACTGAGCATCCCAGTTGACATAGAACCCGGCACGGATCTGGTCGGTTTTCATCTGGCTAGTTTTATGGTTCAGCCAATGGTTCTGCGAAACGAGCTTCATGAGTTCCTTGCGGCTCTTATGGTAGAGCTTATTTTCCTTTGTAGAGATAGTGGTAATATGCTCCGGATTAAGGACTTTCCTATAGAGTTCATTCTGCTCGCGCAGTCTTGGAAGCGAAGTACCGCTTTCGCTGATTATATCCACGGCGAGGGCAAAGCCTGCCAGGAGAACTAAAACGATTACAAAGCGTACAGTTCCCTTAAAAGCTCTCCATCTTTTGTCGGATTCGCTTGAAAAAACGGGTTTATTCTGGTTGGTCATACCTTAATTTAATAAAATTGAAAGACAACATCCTATGAGTTTGAACAATTCTACAAAGAAAAAGTTCAACTTGCAAGCGGCAAAGAAACGGAAAATAGGGGTGGGAATCCATGGCAAAATACAGGGCTGATTTTTGTGGAGGAGATGATCGGGGGCTGAAGCCCCGGAAGTGAGAGGGGATCTCCCTGACCACGGCCTAAAAGGCCGTGGCTATTCATGGGAGAGAACTATAGATCCTGCGTACTCCTAATTATCTAACCTCGAAAATATCCCCCGTAAGGGGGTCCATGTCGAGTTTGAGATCGGGAGTAAACTTAATTTCTTTTCCTGTCATTAGGCTTTTTAGGATCGTTGCATTCTTAAAATGGTCTCCCAGGGTAGAAATATTCAGTTTCTGAGGCGCCTTGTTCCCGTTTAAGACTACGAGCACCGTCTGGTTATCCGAGATCCTGAGGTAGGGATACACCTCGTCAAAGGGCGGGAAATGAACGAGTTTTCCCGTTTGAATGGCTTCGCTGTTTTTTCTTACTTCAAGGAGCTTATGCACAAAGTCGTAGATCTCATTTTCCTTTTCTGTGCGTCCCTGTCTGGTAAAAGCGTTATGATTGCTGTTCGGGAATCCGCCCGGGAAGTCGGCACGCTTTCGTCCGTCGTCGGGCCCGCCAACAATACCGATCTCAGTTCCGTAATATATCTGCGGGATTCCTCTGGTTGTAAGGAGGAGCTCCATGGCAAGTTTGAACTGATTAACGTCGCTATGCAGTAGGTACATTATTCTTTCCACGTCGTGGTTATCGAGGAAAGTCACGAGGTTCGAGGGGTTCGGGAAGAGGTAGTCCTTAGCAATATCGTCATACATCCGTCTCATGCCGCGCGCGTTTGCAAACACGTCAGCCGCGGCATCGCGGAATGCAAAGTCGGTAACTGTGGGCAGGTTTGTATTAAACTTCTGAGGAATGAAGCTTCCTGCCTGGAAGGGTGCCAGAAACGCAGGATCTCCCATCCATACCTCGCCAACGATATTAAATTTGGGATATTCCGTAAGAATGGTCTTATTCCATTCGGACAAGAACTTCTGATCGGGATAAGGATACGTGTCTTCTCTTATTCCGTCCAGGCCAGAAAATTCAATCCACCACAGGGTATTTTCCGTGAGGTATTTTGCAAGATACGGGTTTTTCTGGTTCAGGTCGGGCATTTCATTAACGAACCAGCCGTGGTTATTAAAATCCCTTACGGCAGGATCGCTATGTATGTCATAGACCGAGGAATTAATGTGTCGCGTAATGTTGTGGTTTTCTTTTGAGCCGTTAAGCCAGTCTTTGGCCGGCAGGTTTTTAAGCCACGGGTGAAAGCTTGAAATATGGTTATTGACGTGGTCTAAGATAACCTTAAGCCCGCGCTTATGGGCTTCTTCAACGAATTTTTTATATAAGTCATTAGTGCCGAAGCGGGCGTCGATTTTATAGTGGTTTGTTACGGCGTAGCCGTGATAGCTAAGGCGCGTATTGTTTTCAACCAGCGGGTTAACCCATACTGCTGTAGCGCCCAAATCCTTAATGTAATCGAGATGATCAATTATGCCCTGAATATCTCCCCCGTGGCGCCCGTAGGCTGAGTCCGGGAGGTAATGGTCGTTCATGTCCGGGACCTCGTCGTTATTCCTGTCGCCATTGGCAAAGCGGTCGGGTGTGATCATATATATAACGTCTTTAGGGCTAAAGCCCTGGTAGCGCCCTGATGGGTTTTCCCTTTTCAGGACGGGGAAATCGATTGCAGCCTTCGCGCTCCCTTTTGTAAGAGTAAGCGTATAAGTACCTGGGGTTGTATTATCCGGGATAAGAATGTCTATAAAGGCATATGAAGGGTTATCCGTATTACTGACTTTTTCGACTTTTATCTTTGGCGAATTGAAGCTTGCCTTGACGCCTTCGAGTCCCTCTCCATAGACCATAAGCTGCACGTGGTTATATTTCATGCCGCTCCACCAGTTAGGGGGCTCCACCTTAGAGATCTTAACTGTCTGGGCAAAAGTCGCCTGGAGAGAAAAGACAATCAGAAATATTACACTTTTAAGTTTAAGAGACATTTTTAATATTCCTTTGGATAATTGTAAGTTTCGGTTTTCAAATATATGATAAATTCAGGCAATTATGCGACAGGGATTTTTATTTGAATGGCAATAAATAAAGGGCCTTGAGAACTTATTTCCGAAGGCCCCGTTAAAATTATGATGCGCTTTTCTGGTTAAAGAGCTGGTAGAGTTTCTGAACAGCAGGAGATTTTTCCTTTGAGCTGTTCAGTACAACGCGTACGGTTTCATATATCAGCACAAAAGCAAGTCCAAGGAGCATAATGGAAAGGATTCCTATGGCGCTAAAACCGTAGTCGTTAATAAGAAGAGTGAGAGCCCAGATTGTCATTACAACCATGAATATCATTGGAAGGATTATGAAGCCGGCTTTTTTCTCCTCTTTTTTAAGCCATACAAAAATCACCAGGAAAGTCAGTCCCGCAAGGAGCTGGTTAGTAACGCCGAAGACGGGCCAGATAGCCTTCCATGCCGCAACAGGGTTTCCCTGCTGATCGTGGAATGTTACGAAGAGGAATATTAGAGGAAGCGCTATTGTGGCCAGCGTTGAGAAGTACCTGTACTTAGGATTTTTAATTAAGAATATTTCTTCAAAAATGTAGCGTCCGAGTCTGGTTGCAGTATCAAGTGTAGTTAAGATAAAAGTTGACAGTGCCAGAAGCCCGAAGGAGTAACCGAGCTTTTCAGGAACGCCGAAGATGCTGAGGAACTTACCTATTCCTGTACCATAAATAACCAGAGGAGGCTTTGAAGAAAGTATGCCGTCCCGGGCTATCATGGCTACGGTAATTATAGCAATTACGGCTACAAGTCCTTCAATCAGCATGGCTCCGTAGCCGATTGTCCTGACGTCGGATTCCTTATTGATCTGCTTGGACGAAGTGCCGCTTGCCACAATGGCATGGAAGCCCGAGCATGCACCGCAGGCAACTGTAATAAACAGAATTGGGAAAAGGGCTCCAACCTGCGGGGCATCAAAACCGATAAATGAGGGGTACTGCATAGCAAAGCCCCCGAAGAGGATTCCAAGAAGTCCGCTCAAGACTGAGGCGTAGAGCAGATAGCTCGAAAGATAATCCCTGGGCTGAAGAAGTATCCATACAGGTGTAGTTGAAGCAATAAAACAGTAGATAATAAGAATTACGCCCCATGTTTTAGCCGCGTCTGCATTCCGGAGTAAAGGTAATGCATTTACGTCAATCGGGATCCACCCGCCCATGAATGCGGCAACAAAAACAAGAGGAACAAATACGAGTGAAGCTTTAAGCACTGAAACATTCAGCCTATAGACAAAGATACCGAATCCAACTGCCAGCACCATGAAAAGGATGGATGAGGTGGCTACACCCTTATCCTGAACGAAAGTTGTTGCAGTAAGATCTGTAAAGACGACCAGTATATAAATTATCAGTAACCATACAAAAACAAGGAAGAGCCTGAAAGACAGTGGCGACATGTATTCTCTTGCAATTTCAGCTATTGAGCGTGCCTTATGGCGTATGGAAGCCGTAAGGGCTGAAAAATCGTGCACGCCGCCTATAAATATAGATCCCAGTATTACCCACAGAAGTGCCGGGAGCCATCCGAAGGCAACCGCGGCGATAATGGGGCCAACAATCGGCCCTGCTCCTGCGATGGATGAAAAATGGTGCCCCAGCAAGACAGGTTTTTTGGCCGGCACCCGGTCTATACCGTCGTAATCGGTATGGCTAGGAGTAGGATTATTATCCGAGATATTGAAGCGCCTGTCCAGGAATCTTCCATAAATGAAGTAAGCCAGGACGAATAGAATGACTGCGAGGACAAATATGAAGGTAAGCATTGTAAATTCCTCAATTTATTCAACAAATACGCCGTTATTGCCTCAAGTACTTGTAAAACGAAGAATAAAAATTTAACCTTACACAAGTTAAAAAAATTGCTGAATCTTCCAAAGGGAATTTAAGATGTGAAAATGGTGATGTTTAAGGTGCGCAGGTGAGAGCTATGAGCTATATGAAAGTCCCGGGGTTTGAATTGTTCCCCGGGACCGGTTCAAAGGTTACTTCAGGAATAACATTTTTTTGGATATCGACAGATTGCCCGCACTCAGGCGGTAGATGTAAATGCCGCTTGAGAGATTCCGGGCGCTGAAGTGAACCTCATGCACGCCTTTTGCCCTGAAGCCATCTTCAAGAATTTTAACTTCTTTTCCAAGCACGTCATAAATTATAAGCCTTACATTTGCGCCTTCAATGAGGTTATACCTGATAGTGGTTTCAGGATTAAATGGATTCGGGTAGTTCTGGTATAAAGCAAAATCCGTGGGGATTACTTTTTCCTCAACGCGGCTTAGCTGTCCTTTATAGATTACCCTGAACGCGTCGGCCGCAACTGCTGCAGTCTCATTGTTTTCCACCCTGATAGTAATTGACGCGGGGGAATTAAGCATGAGGCTGTCGGTAAGAAGGTTCCACTGCCCGCCATCTTTCTGCTGGCTCCTGTATGCCGTAATGCTATTGCCGTTAGCCTCCATTGTTATCTTTGCATTTGTGGATACTCCCGCAGCCGCAGGCCACCACCCGGAGATGCTGTAGATGCCTGAGGGAAGTGTCTCCGTATGAAAAGAGATAGAAGCCTTTGTGGTACTTTTATTCATGAAGAGATAATTACTGCCGAAGAATAAAAGTCCCGATGAATCAGCCTTAGCGCTTCCGTCAACTACAGCCTGAGAGTTATCCATCTGCAGGTGTTTTGGATGTGATAGCCCGAGGTACTCGGCGACGGCATAAAGTGTGCGCTGCCCTATCTGAAAAAGGCTTTCATTTGTAACCCAAAATCCTGTTGAATACTGGTCGTAAGGTGTTTCATAGGTAAGGGCCATAACAGACTGCCCGTAGTTCTGATAGAGCCATCCTTCGGGGAAATAGTATCCGATGTTCGAATAGCTGTAGTCCCCTTTTGTGAAGTACGGATTGTCTGAGGTATTAAGGTTTGCGAACTGGTTCTGCCTCAAGAAAAAGTCCTGCGTTGTTGAGGAAGCAGAGTGTATCCAGAAAGTTGCAAACTTTGAGGCCTGTGAGTGTACGTTAAGGAAAACCGCCAGCTGCCTGCCGGAGTTGATTTCCTTCATCTTATTTCTTAAGGCAAGAACTTCAAGAGTAGTCCCACCGTCAGGCAGCCCCCAGTTGGATTCAATATCAACGCCGTCAGGGTTAGTTCTTGACTTGCCGTAGAAAACGCCGTCGGGATTAGTAAAAGGAACAATATAGAATATCAGTTTCTTTTTGTAGTAGTTCACCACGTCGTTATTGCTGAGGAGTTCCTGCACAATTCCATCCAGGTGCCAGGATCCGGGGGTTTCGCTCGGGTGTGTGCGGGCGTGTATCCAGACGGCGCGTTTTTCGCTACTGGGGACAGAGTTATCTGTAATTGTCAGCATCTGGAGCGGCAGGTTATGTTTTGTAAGGCCTATTGTATCCACCTTTACGTCGCTATGCTTTTGCCAGTCTTTAATTCTCCCTTGGAGGTAGCTGTAGTTATAGGGTACGTAGTAAGAAACATAGACCGTATCCTGCTCGAAAGTTTTTTCGAAGTAGTTCATCTTAGGGCTTTCGAACATAGTAAAGCGGTAGAACTCCTTGTTATCATAAGAATAGAAGGGCCTGTTCACGTCTGTTGTGGGGATGGTAACAGAAATGTGCCTGTTTTTGACCCCTGAAATCCTGAAATAGAACCATCTGCCGCCGATGTCGTTAGAGCTGTTAGTTGTAACGGTATAGTTTATGGAGTCGGTAGTTGAAACAGAATTTATATTTCCGCTTTCAAAATTCGCGTCGAACTTTACCTG
>JBLMYS010000230.1:0-6713 GCA_050258415.1 Acidobacteriota bacterium
GAGCAGATCGCTGTCGACTACTATATCGGCAATGATTTTGATGTTGCAATGAAAATTGTGGGGTTTGATAATTACCTCTCAATGGGGGGACCTTTTGTTCCCAAAGGTTTTTCCGACACCAAAAACCATATCATCTTATCCGGAGGACAAGGCGAGTATTATCCTCATGAAATTGTGCACCAGTATATAAATCCTCTCTTCGAAAATGGGCATCATGTTTTCATTGAAGGATTTGCAAGCTTATGCGGCGGTAGTTTGTTAGGTCACCCTATCCCGTGGCATATTAAAAGACTGGATAAATACCTGGACGAGCATCCGGAACTGAACTTAAATGATCTGCTTGAATTTTATGAAATGGACAGCTACACTAATCCACAGTATATCTACGGTGCCGTTTTATGCGACCTGGCAATGAAGAAAGGTGGTTTTGAAGAGGTGAAAAAACTGTTCGCCTACGGAACGGAAGACAAGGATTTCTACCTGGCACTTGAGAAAGAATTCGGTGTAAAGAAGGAAGACCTTAATAAGTTTATCAGAAGCAAAATTAAAGAACTTGCCGGCGGATTAAGCTGACCATTAGAAATTGACGTGTAAGGCATGCAGCTAATTTTCTGAAACATTTTATTTCGGGAGAGTTTTAATGCAACCCAGATTGCTCATCTCAATTCTTTTGATGGTGTTTGGCTATATCAATTCTTCATGCCAGACAAACTCTTATAACATCAAATTTTATGATTTTGATGTGAATTATTTTCCTGAAGCTAAATGCCTGCACGTTACGGCTAAAGCTGAGCTTGAAATGCCGGATGGTGAAAAAGAGATTACCTTTTTTACTAACTCCAATATTTCCATTAATTCAGTTCAAATGTTGTTAAACGGGGAAAAGACTAATATTGATTATAAAATGAATGGAACAGATTCTGTCGGAGTAACATTGCCCTCCGGATATTCTGATCGAAAAATTGAACTGCTCTTTGACTATAATTATAAAATCGATTCCCTAATTGGAGGCAGCGTTGTATTGTACTTCTGGTATCCTTATCAATGGAATAATCTGACAAAGTTTTCTATTAAAGCCGCAATTCCTTCCGACTACATCATTTATACCCCAGGCAATACTGAAGCGCCCTTACCAAGGCTGAATCTGATCTTAGCCAAAAAGAATGCGTTTATCAGAAGAATAGAAAAAGCAGGGCAGAAGGAAATTAACTTCTATTTTACAACAGCCGATACATCCCTGCAGACGAAGTTTATAAGTGAATCAGTTGGATCATTTAAATATTTCTCGGACCTGATAGGGACATCTCCATACAATCAGCTGTCAATTTTTGAGGTGCGTCATTCTGACGGCGCGTATGTAAATTCCCAGCCTGCATTTATCTTAGCTGATGAAAGACTAATGGACTACTATTTCAAAGGTCAGTTCGACTGGCCCCCGCATGAAGTAGCCCACCAATGGATCGGATCAGGCATGTTTGTTCAGCATAATTCACCCGGTAATTCCTGCATTTTTGAGCCATTGGCAGACTATCTGAGACTGATGTATATTGCGGAAACAAAAGGCAAAGAATCATTTAATAAAGAGCTAGATGAGCTTAAAAGTGAGTATGTTACTGATTACGTTGCAGCAAAACAGGATGTACCGCTGTGCGATGCAGGTTCGTCCCGTGTAACCTACCTAAAAGGAGCATTTGTCATGCATCAGCTCCGGAACTTAATGGGTGAAGCAAAATGGAAAGATTTCCTGCAAGATCTTTTCAGGCATTATAAGGGTAAATTTATAACTTATGATGATTTTAAGGAAGAGTTAAGCAAGTTTGGAAGAGATTATATGGATAAATACATTACCTGGACTACCACCCCCGGGCTTCCATCTGAATAATGGGGAACCAGGGGCAACGATGTCACCAAATTAATGTGAATTTTCCTTATTTTATATTGTGAGCGAAAAATGAGTGTGTAATACTTTGGCTCCTCTACATAAACAGGTAATTTATATGCTTAAAAACTTGACACTCGTAATCCTTCTTATTGCTACAATTGCTTCTTTTGCCCAAAAGAATAACAGCTCAATTGCTTTCAGGTACTTAGATGAAGGCCTGTTAGATGAATCGCTGGAAGAATTTAATTCAGCCATTAAATCTGACAGCCTGCTGCCAAATTCTTCAGGGGTTATTGATACCCTCTGTAAATTCCTTTCATCTCACCCTGAAAAATATGAAGCGAATTATCTAATTGGAGTTTTGTGCGCACGAAATAACTTCAGATATGATGCATTTTATTATCTGAATAACTTCATTAAACAGTCACCCCCTAATAGATATTCACTCAATGCTGAAAATATACTTGATACTCTCCACATAAATACAAATGACCTGAAATATGCTGACTTTGTAAGAGAGTACATGGACGCTGTTAAAAATGGAAAAACAGGTTTGGACAAATACTGGGATGAGGCAGATAAGGAAAAATATGGGAATAATTTTGACCTCTGGCTTTCAGGAACATATGAAAGAGCATTCAGGAAAACCACGTTCACTCCGGTTATAAACATAACGCATTATAAGGAGTATACATCCGTAAAAGCAGGTATTTTTTCTTATGCAATAGTTGATAAGAATTCAGACCTGTTTTTGTCGCATCCAATTACTATACTCACAAATAAATGGTTCACTAAAGAAAGCAGGCATTTTATTTTCCATTCTGAAAATCCTGATGATTTTCCCGATAGCATGCTCACCTTAAAATTGGACAGTTTTTTCGAAGAGCTTGCGATGAGGTTCTCCCTTAAAGATGCGAAAAAAATAGACTACTACCTGGCAAATTGGAATGATATGGGGAGATTTTATTTTGATGAATCGGTTCCCGGAAGAGCTCAACCCGAAATGAATCAAGTATCATCAATCCTATGGAATAATTATCACGAAGTTGCCCATGTTATAACAATGAACAAGGTGAATTTTAATTCACCCCTGCTAGGCGAGGGAATTGCCGTATATTATGCAGGGACTTCCTATATCAGTAATCTTCTGGCCTTTAGCTGGACCAGAGATTTAATGCTGTCAGGAAAAGAGCCGAAGATATCTGCTGTTTATTTGTACAAGGATTTTTTTGGTTCCAAGGCATACAATTTAAACGACATTTACTTAGCTGCCGGAGCTTTTAACAAGTATTTACTTGAAAATTATGGCTTTGAGAGATATTCAGAATTATGCAATAAGACGTCTTCCGACAAAATGTTCCCATCGGCTCTGAAAGAAGTATATGGAAAAGACATTTATAAAATTGAGTATGAATTCAAAAAGTGGCTTTTAAGTCAGAAGCTTCCTGAAATTACCCCGGAATTCAATGAGAATGCAGATGAAATCTTTAATATGGAGGACCCTGCCGGAGATGATAATGGGAGTGGACAATATACCTATCCGACAGATCCATATTGCAAAGATGGAATATTCGACCTTAGAAAATTCCGTGTTATAAAGGACAGCAATAAATATTACTTTGAGCTGAAACTTAATAAATTAGTTGAGAGAGACTCGTTAGACTGGGGATTTTACAGGACACACGCGACTATTTACATAAAGAAAGATAAGAGGGATAGAGAAAGGGCCGCGGCATGGGAAGGTCATATTGACCTCGAGGGCAAACCTGAAGAAATTATCCTGGTAAGTGACAAAGGAATCGAACTGATTGATTGCAATACTTCCAACAGGCTAATGATGAAATTGCATAAAACCGGTAACAGTAAGTTTGGTGATAAAAATACAAACACTATAAGGTTTTCTGTTTCCAAAGAGCTTTTGGGAAATATTGATAAGGATTGTGCCTTTTTTGTTGGAATCGGCTGCTCGGAGCAGAATCCTGCCTATGCTAAAAGTATTTACTATGGGACAGGAGATTTTGCTGCAATGTCTGATACAGCAAATAACAATAGCGGCGGATGCGGAGTAAAATCTAATCTGACACCTGACTTTTATGATGTTCTGGTTCCCGAAGGGATCAGTCAGCAGCAGTTATTTAAGATTATCCCGGATGAAAAGAAAACTAACGCCTTGTTTCCATATGTCAATAATTAAATAAACAGAAAGCAAAATCGAAATAAAATCATGTTAATATTTATTCTTTGAAACAGCATTAGTCATAAATAATTGAAGGAGTTGTTGGGCCTGCCAGGCATGAGGAGGTCGAAGACCGGGAAGCCCACATGTTTTGGAAATGCGTAAACCGATAATAGAAATTTCGATATAATATAAATGATGATTTAATTTCATTATAATTTATCCGTATGCATCGGAATATGTCGCCGCCTGGCCGGGGCTCGGGGATGTGTGGGGGGATGGTTTGCGATCATTATTCCCGGGGTTCCCGCATTCGCCTGCGGCGAATTTAGGTCACCCCGGGCTATCAATACCATGCCGCTGCCGCGGCATTTGAAGATAATTATATAATATTCCTGTGTAAAGTTGACTCGCAAAGCCTGAGTCGGGCTTTGTGATTGCGTAATTCTAAATGCCCACATTTCATTTTAGCCCTGGCCTGGAAGGGCTATCCATTGTTTATTGTAGCCGCCAGATATACCTTGTCCGAAGGAGTTGTCCTGCCATCGGCACTTTCAAGCGTTCCAATGACAGCGGGTGGTGCAGGTCTGGTTTTATTTTACATTAAATTTGATCTGAATTAAAGCTTTTGCATCTTCAACGTCTTTCTTGCCTTTGAAGACTATTGTAATGCCCCGGATTTTATTGTAGTGTTTTCCTTCAGTAAACATCTTTTTTAATTCTTCGGAAATGGGGCTCTTTAAGATTGCCTCTTCCGCCCTGCCGGTAAAATAGAAAGTTACCAGGAATGCGCCTTCAATAACTGAAAGCCAGAATATGGTTTTAGTCTTTCGGGTGACCTTCAGAAGCCAGCTTTTCCCGTCCTTGTAATACCGCCACTCCTCTTGCAGGTCAGGATAGGATTTGTGGATATGCTCAAAGAGGGAATTCCAAAGCGTAGCGGATTTCCCGATTTGAGAAAATATTATTTCTTCTGCCGGGAATACGTTTTGATCTGTCAGAACCGGTGCTTCCATAATACTACTCCGGATTGTTAAGAGTGAAACTATTAATTTCGTGAGTTTTAAGCAAGCAGATTTCCCGGATAATCGTTTTACTTTCTGTTTTAATTCCAGTAATTAATTATTAATTTATTTCTGAATATTTAAGAGAATTGATATATGCGGATAGACAGGATGCTCGGCATAGTGGTATTGCTGTTAAACAGGAACAAAATTACGGCAAAGGAACTCTCCAGGCGCTTTGAAGTGTCGGTAAGAACAGTCTACCGCGACATTGAGGCAATTAACCTGGCGGGCATTCCCATTATATCTTTCCCGGGCAGCAAGGGCGGGCTTGGAATAATGGAGAACTACCGCTTAAACGGGCAGGTATTGTCGCTCGAGGATATGAGTTCTATAATCTCCACTTTAAGAAGCGTAAACAGGACACTCGGCAATACGGATCTTGAGACCGTGTCGGAGAAAATTCTAAATCTGATACCAAAAGACAAAATTGATCATTTAAGACACCAGCCGGAGGAATTCTGCATCGATTTAATTCCATGGAACTTCAGGGACAAGTATAAAGACTTTATGAAAATCCTCCAGTGCGCCATTTCTGAAAACCGTGTTACGAAATTCTTTTACAGAAACACGCGCGGCGAGGCAATGACAAGGATAGTTGAACCAATGACGCTTGTGTTTAAGGGTTACGCATGGTACCTTTTTGCATTCTGCCGCGAGAGAGGTGACTACAGGATATTCAAACTTTCCAGAATCGAAGGAATTGATGTTCTTCCTGAAAGATTTACACGCAAAGAGATCACCTACTATGAAGCCATGAAGTCGCAGACTCCGCCAAAGAACCTGGTTAATATTATCATGAAATTTTCTCCCGTAATGAGACATCAGATTGAAGAATTTTTTGAAGAAAGCATTGTAGAGACACTTGAGGACGGGAGCTTTATTGTATCTGTGACATACCCCGAGGATGAATGGGTATATTCTACAATTTTAAGTTTCGGGGAGCATGTGGAAGTCCTGGAGCCCGGGCATATAAAGGAAAGGCTCCGGGAAAAAATAAAAAAAATGTCCCTCGTATACAATGCTGACATAATGCTGTCACAGCAATAGTTTATGTTTGTTATGTCGGGTTAAATGAGTATCACATAACAAACAAAAGGAGAACGAAAAATGGAAATGAAATTTTGTCAGTCCTGCGGCGTTATTTTAGACGGCAGTGTTGCTAAGGAAGGGGCACCCGGATTCTGCACATGGTGTGTAGATGAGAAGGGGAACTTAAAGGCGAAGGAAGAGGTAAAGGCCGGTGTGGCAGAGTGGCTGAAGTCATTTGCCCCGAAAGAAGGCAATCCTGATTTTATGGAAAGGGCAGAGAATTACTTAAATGCGATGCCTGCCTGGGCGAAGAAATAGGGTTAAATTATCTTAAATTGCTGATGAAAGGCCGGGTTTTTAAGAATAGAGCCCGGCCTTTAGCATGACAGTTTCTAATTGCTTTGAAGTTTATGGAGGGTTTAACACATCATGGACCTGAAAGGTTATCTGGAGCTTAAGGTGGTCATCAGATATACCTTGTCCGAAGGAGTTGTCCTCCCCTCGGCACTTTCAAGTGTCACAATGTAGGAATCAATTTTACCCTGAGCTTCATTGGGAA
>JBLMYS010000231.1:0-12417 GCA_050258415.1 Acidobacteriota bacterium
TTGCAAAATTAAAATATTCTTGCTTAGATAAAAAGCGATTTCCGATAATTTCTATCTTTTCTACATTATTTTTTATTTCTTTTTCAGAAGTAACCGACAAATAGACCGTTCCAAGTATTAAGACAGCAAAAACGAGTATACCTGTAAGCTTACTTTTTGCTTTCATTACTCTCAGAGCTTTTGTTATCGTTCAGCAATTGAATGAACTTCTCGCCATATTTCCAGACGTCGCCGGCTCCCATGGTAACAATTATGTCACCTTCTTTCTTAAGGTTCATCAGAACTTCAGGTATCTTCTCCTTATCCTGGATATACAGAACGTTTTTATGTCCGAACTTCTTTGCAGCCTGTGCAATAATTTCACCTGTAATGCCTTCAATCGGCTTTTCCCTTGCAGGATAGACGTCCGTGCATATGAAAATATCCGAGTTTAAGAACGACCTGCCGAATTCAGAGGCAAAGTCCCTGGTTCTGGTAAACAGGTGCGGCTGAAACACTGCAATAAGCCTTCTGTCCCAACCCGAGCGCACGCCAGACAAGGTTGCATTTACTTCTGTCGGGTGATGTGCATAGTCGTCGATAACAAGGAGTTCCTTGTTGTATTTTGTTTCAAATCTTCTGTAGACGCCGCTGAAGGATTCGAGTGACTTCTGTATGGTCTTAAAATCGATTCCTAGTTCTGTAGCAATTGTAACGGCAACCAGAGAGTTTTTAATGTTATGTACGCCGGGGATATTGAGCCTGATCTCGCCCAGCATTTTACCCTTATATTTTACGTTATATGTGCTGGAATATTCACTGTGCCTTATATCAATTGCACGGATATCTGCCTGCGAAGTAAGTCCGTATGTAAAGACCTTCTTGTTTATCAGGGGCAGAATGTCCTGCAGTGCGGGCTCATCCATGCAAAGGACAACAAATCCGTAGAAAGGGACCTTGTTTGCGAATTCAACAAAAGCAGACTTAATGTCATCGAGATCCTTATATGTATCCAGGTGTTCTTTTTCGAGCGTTGTTAAAGCCGCAATCGTGGGAGTCAGTTTAAGAAAAGTCCTGTCGAACTCATCAGCTTCAACGACAATATATTCACCCTTACCGAGCCTGGCATTTGTTCCGCCAAGGCTGCTTAACTTGCCGCCAACGATAATAGTAGGATCAATTCCTCCCTCGGTTAAAACCAGTCCAACCATTGATGTTGTGGTGGTTTTTCCGTGGGTTCCGGCTATTCCGATGCCGTACTGCATTCTCATGCATTCGGCAAGCATTTCAGAGCGCTTTATAATAGGAATTTTTCTTTCAATGGCTGAGGCAACCTCAGGGTTATCAATGCTGACAGCAGACGAATAGACCAGAACGTCAACATCCTTAAGGTTATCAGCAGAATGCCCCTCGTAGATTTCCACGCCCAGGCTTCTTAATCTCTGAGTAATATCGGTCAGTGCCCTGTCCGACCCTGAGATCTGAAAACCACGGTTTAGGAGGATTTCAGCAATTCCGCTCATGCCGATTCCGCCAATGCCCACAAAATGCACTTTCTTTATATTCTTAAACATTACTTTTATTTCCGAATTTATTTCTTAACTCTTTTATGGCTTCAATCAGTTCCATCCTGTTCTCATAATCATATGGGATAATAATTATTGGAAGCCTTCTGTTTCTCACCTTAATTCTAATAATCCTGAAAGACCTTACTCTCGAATGTCTTTTTTCCTTTGTCTGCTTGATGCTCACTATGTCAGAAAATTTTACTACTCTTGTCCTGCTTCCCTTTTTAATCAGCAACTCATCCGGCCTGAATTCAATATGCCTGTTCAGGTACAGGTTATAAAGCAGGCTTATTAGCGCAATGAGTACAATCAGTATGAAAAAGTATATCACCGGATCTTTAAGGATCATCTTAAATGAATCCTCAAGGAACATTCCCTTTATGAATACATAAAGCAGCAAAGCAATAAAATATATAATTGTTGACTGATAGTAAAATGAAAGATTGTATTTAAAAATCTTTCTTTTTCCCGCAGTAGTTGCAGTTGTCATAAAGACTCCGCCAGCTTAATTGCATTTTGTGCCACTATTAAAGCAGCATCGGGTTTAGCAAACAGTTTTATATTTTCTGAAAGTTGCCCCAACCTATGGTCGTCAGAAATAACATCCAGCACTTTTCCCGCAAGTTCTTCAGATGCCTTATTATTAGCCTGGAGGATTGCAGCATCTTTATCCGAAAGGCTCTTTGCATTCAGGTACTGATGGTTTGCCGCCACATTCGGCGACGGTACGAATACTGTTGGTATTCCAAGCATCGTAATCTCTGCAATTGTCGTTGCGCCGGCTCTTGAAATCAGAAGGTCACAGGCTGAGAATGCGGCCCCCATATCCTCGATGAAAGGATTAATCCAGACCGAAGGGGTCTGAAGATGCTTATAAGTTTCATAATAGTTTTTGCCCGTCTGCCAGATTACCTGTATATCCTTTTCCAGAAACTGTGGGATCGCCTTTGCAACGGCCTCATTAACCGATCTGGCGCCCAGGCTGCCGCCAAGAACGAGCAGAGTTTTCTTTCCTTCCTGGAGGTTAAATTTCCTGAGGGCCATGGACTTTTCTTCAATCTTCAGGCTTGAGCGCACGGGATTACCGGTAAAATAGAGTTTCGACTGATCCTTCAAATATTTTTTGGAATCCTCAAAGCTTAAATGGATCTCTGAGGCCTTCTTCTCCAGGAGCCTTGTTGTTATGCCAGGATAGCTGTTCTGTTCGAGCAAAATCACCTTTGCACCCATTACTGAGGCTCCCCAGACGGCGGGGCCCGAAACATAGCCACCGGAACCGATGGCAACTCTGGGCTTAAAACCGATATTTATCCAGAGCGACTGCAGCATCGAGACCACAAACTTCAGCGGGAAAAGGATATTCTGGAGGTCAAATCTGCGTGCAAAGCCCTTGATCCAGATAGTCTTAAAGTTGTAGCCCAATTTTGGCACAACAACGGCTTCAATTTTGGCCTTTGTTCCCACAAAAAGGAACTCTGCTTCGGGCTTAAGCATTTTAATCTTTTCAGCAACAGCAATAGCCGGGAAGAGATGTCCACCCGTGCCTCCTCCGGCAAAAAGAAAACGGTATTTTGTTTCTGATTTTTTCATTTACTTACTGCTGCTTTAGCTGTTTTTGCTTTATGAGATCTGACTGCTATGTTAACTATAATGCCTGCAGCCCCGCACATGAATATGATGGAAGTTCCGCCATAACTGATAAAAGGAAGCGGAATTCCGGTTGTGGGGAAAATTCCCGTTACCACTGCAGCATTAATAAAAGCACTAATTATTATTGTAAAACTTATACCAAAGGCCAGGAGCTGTCCGAACTTATCCTTTGCATTTTTGGCTATAATGATGCCGGCAAAGAAAATCAAGAGATAAACAAGCAGTATAAAGACAACTCCAATAAAACCCAACTCTTCGCCAAGTATAGAGAAAATAAAATCGCCGTATGCCTCGGGTAAAAACAGGTCGCTTTGCCTGCTTTGCCCCAGGCCAAGTCCCAGCAGGCCTCCGCTTCCAAGGGCAATTTTCCCCTGGGCTACCTGAATATTAATTTCGTTTCCGCTTCCCATACTGCTAATGAAAGTCAGTATTCTTTGTCTCGAGTGATGAAACATCATCATAAAGCATCCGGCAGCAATTCCGGCCAGGCCTACGGTGGAGACAATGTGCGAAATCTTTGCTCCGCCGACAAAAAGGATCGTAAAGGCAATTGTTGCCACAACGAGACTTGTACTGACGTTAGGCTGAACAAAAATGAGTCCTGCTATGATTACAATCCAGACGAGCGGATACTTAAAGCCGTTCTTGTAATCCTTTAATTCTTCACCCTTGGCCTCGATGAGGTAAGCCAGGTGAACAATAAGCATAAACTTGGCTACTTCAGAAGGCTGAAATGAAAACAGCCCCAGGTTAATCCACCTGCCAGCGCCTTTTACGTTCGGAGCGATAAAAAGTGTCAGCAGAAGCAGCCCCGCACCGAAAATAATAATTTTCTTGCTGTATTCCTTATAAAGTTCGTAAGGAATAACCGAGAAGGCCACAAGAGTGAAAATTGCAATAACCACCCTGATAATATGAGCAGAAAAAAGCTTATAAAGGTTATCGTGGAATCTTAATGCACTGTAAGCGCTGCTGGCACTAAGGACCAGGGCTGAACCTACAATGATTAAGGCCAGGATCGAGATATAAAATATTCTGCTTAAATATTTCAGATTCATAATTTGTTTACTGCTTCTTTAAAGACACGGCCTCTGTGTTCATAATCACTAAACATATCGAAGCTTGCACAGGCAGGTGAAAGGAGTACAACGTCGTTTTCCCTTGCCTCGCTGCTTGCCGTAGAAATGCACTCTTCTAAAGATTTCTTTATTTCCACTTTTACAAGGTTATGAAAGAAGTTAAACACCTTATCGGCCGATGAGCCTATGGCATAGATCTTTTTAACTTTCTTAACGACCAGATCCTTTATCTGGTTGTAGTCATTCCCCTTATCCTTTCCTCCGAGTATGAGGAAAATGGGGTCATCAAAGCTTCTTAAAGCATACCAGACCGAGTCGACATTGGTAGCCTTGGAATCATTTATATATTTCACGCCATCCAACTCGCGGACAAATTCCAGGCGGTGTTCAACGCCGGGAAAATTTCCGAGTGCTGATTTTATTTTATCGTTATCGAGGTTAAAAATCTTTGCAATTATGATCACGGCCATTGCATTGGCGTAATTATGTTCGCCGACCAGGCTGAATTCCTCAACTTTGCAGCTAAACTCAACATTTCCATTGCGCCTGAAGACCATTTTGCCATCTTCAAGCGTTGCGCCATTTGATACTTCTTTCCTCAGAGAGAAATAAAACTTATTTACCTTAGTGTTGCTTATTTCCTCAGGCGTCCTTTCATCGTCGGCATTTAATATAAGAAAGTCGCCTTCGTCCTGATTTCGAAATACATTCAGTTTCGAATTTATATAATTCTGGAGGCTATGGTCATAACGGTCCAGATGATCCGGCGTAATATTGAGTATAGTTGAAATATAAGGCTTAAATGTATCTATGTGATCCAGCTGAAAGCTTGAAGTTTCGAGAGCCACCGCTTCATCTTCCTTTACGCTTAAGACCACCTCAGAAAAAGCTATGCCGATATTTCCTGCAAGATATGTTTTAAGCCCCGCTTCATTGAGCACGTGTGCACACAGGCTTGTTGTAGTAGTCTTGCCGTTAGTTCCTGTAATTGAAATTATCTTTCCCTTGCAGAAATTGGAAGCAAATTCCACTTCGCTTACTACTTTAATGCCCTTTTCCCTGGCGGTTTTAAGGACCTCAGAATTTGAAGGTACTCCGGGAGAAGTAATCATTAGTTCGCAGTCAAACACCCTTTCGGTATGTCCGCCAAATTCATAAGGAATATTTTCGCCCTCGAGAACTTCGAGATTCTTCTGGATTTTCTCTTTTGGGGCAGAGTCGCTTACAAATGCAATGCCGCCAAGAGCCTTAATGAGCCTGGCAGCACCAAGTCCGCTTCTTACAGCGCCTATTATGCTTATTTTCTTTCCCGTTACGTTAATCATCTTATCTTAAAGGTTGTTAAACTGAAAATTGTTAAAATAATTGTCAGTATATAGAATCTCACCACTATTTTAGGCTCCGGCCATCCTTCCATCTCAAAATGGTGATGAATGGGGGCCATCTTGAAAATTCTTCTACCCTCGCCGTAGCGTTTTTTTGTATACTTGAAATAGAGCCTCTGTATAATGACGGAAACCGTTTCAAGGAAAAAGACTCCACCCAAGATAGGTATTAAAAGCTCTTTTTTAATAAGTATCATTATAATACCGAAAGCGCCACCCAAGGCAAGCGATCCTGTGTCGCCCATAAATATCTGGGCCGGATAAAAATTAAACCACAAAAACCCTAATGAAGCTCCGAGCACTGCAGCAACAAAGACAATCAGTTCACCTGAGCCTGGCAGATAAAGAATATTCAGATAGTCTGCATAAATTATGTTTCCCGAAACATAGCTTAAAATTGCCAGGGCGATCATTACGATCATGATGTTGCCGATAGCAAGGCCGTCAAGCCCGTCGGTGAGATTGACGGCATTGGATGTAGCAGCGATAATAAAAACTACAACAGGTATATAGAGATACGAGAAATCAAAGTTTGTATCCTTAAAAAAAGGCAGGGTTGTTATTGAGTTAACATCCCTGAATTCGGGCAGAAAGTATACTGCCACGCCAACAACAAGACCGATGAACACCTGACCTAAAAGCTTATATCTTGCGATAAGGCCGTTAGGGAATTTTTTCATTACCTTCAGGTAATCGTCCAGAAACCCGACGCCGCTAAGCCATATGGTGCCAACCATGACGAGAATAATATACATGCTTTTAATATCGCTCCATAAGAGCACGGGCACGATTATGGAAAATATAATAATAATTCCGCCCATTGTGGGCGTTCCCGCCTTTGACCAGTGACTCTTAGGTCCGTCAATTTTCTTAGCCTCACCGATCTGTTTTTTTCTTAAGTAGTTAATGAGCTTAGGTCCCAGATAGAGCGACAGAAACAGCGATGAAATGGCTGAAAGTGCGGCCCTGAAAGTTAAGTACCTGAAAAGGTCAAATCCCGGAGGATTAAATACTTTATTAATATATTCCAGCAGGTAATAAAACATCTCTTTTACTTTCGTCCTTCCAAAATTTTTACAAACTCTTCCATCTTCATTCCGCGTGAACCTTTAACAAGAATAACTGAGCGTCCGAAATCATTATTTTCAAGAAATTTTCCGAGTGAACTTCTGTCCTTAAAGTGCTCTTTTACGATTTTTTTGAGTTCACCCGAAAGACTCATCATGAATTCGCCGATTGTGTAAACTTCGTCGATTTTATTTTTCCTGAGAGCCCTGGCCAGGTCCTTATGGGCCTGAATTGCCGTGCTGCCAAGTTCAAACATATCTCCCAGGACAACAATTTTTTTTCTGTCTTCAAAACCGCTTATAAATTCAAATGCCGATTTCATTGAAAGAGGATTTGCATTATAAGTGTCGTCTACAATAACAAAACTGTTATTAACTTTTACATTAAGGCGCTTGTCGACAGCCTTAAGCTTTTTTGCACCCGATTTTATCTGTGCAGGTTTTAAGCCCATTTCAAGGGCCACGGCAGAGGCAGCAAGGAAATTCCTGGCATTGCTTAAGCCGTAAATCGGGAGCTGGACTTCAAATTCCTTTCCCTTAAAGTTAATGCCGAGAGTAGTCTTCCCTTCTTTGTTGATCCCTTTTACGGAACCTTTTATCTGGGGATTTCCTTCAAAGCCGAATGTAACGGCGTTTTTATATTCTTTAAGTTTTTTCTTTAATATTTTGTCGTCTGTATTAAGGAACAATTTTGCATCAGTACCGTTTACAGCCTTAAATAAAGCAATCTTTTCCTCTGCCACACCGTTTAAGTCGTGCAGGAATTCAAGATGCGACTCACCGATATTAGTTATCAGCGCGTAGTCGGGTCTTGCGATCTGAGCCGTATAGGCTATTTCACCAAAGTGGTTTGTACCGAGCTCAAGCACAAGAACGTCCTTATCCCCTTTTTCAGAAAGGATTGTTAAGGGAACGCCCAGATGGTTATTGTTATTTGAAAGAGTTTTGCTAACGCTGAATTTTTCTTCCAGCAGCTGCGACAGGATCTCTTTGGTTGAGGTTTTGCCGTTGCTGCCCGTGATTCCAATTACCTTAGCTCCCAGCTTATCGCGCCAGATTTTCCCAAGTTCGCCATAAGCTATTGATGTATCCTTTACTGTAATTAAAGTGACATCTATGTTGTCAAAACTCTTCAGCTTGTTTTTATTGATAACAACTGCCGAGGCACCCTTTTTTACGGCATCTTCAACGAATTTATGCCCGTCCATTTTCTCACCCTTAATGGCGACAAATATAGAACCCTTCTTAATGGTTCTTGTATCTGTTGAGACAAGTGCGGAAGATGAAAATGAATCGGGGTTATAAATAACCGATCCCGTCAAATTAAACAGATCTTCTAATGTAATCTTTGGCTTACTCATTTCTTAAATACTTCTCAGCAATTTCTATATCTGAAAAATGGCTTCTTACGCCTTTAATTTCCTGGTAGGTTTCGTGCCCTTTTCCGGCAACAAGGATAACAGCATTTTCCTCGGATTCTTTTATTGCCGTTTTTATGGCCTCTTCCCTGTTTTCAATTATCTTGTAATTATTTTTTTCAATCCCTTTAGTTATTTCCGAGATAATATCCATCGGGTTTTCATTTCTTGGGTTGTCGGAGGTAACGATAACCCTATTGCTCAGTTCACTTGCAATTCTTCCCATTACGGGGCGTTTTGTACGGTCGCGGTTACCTCCGCATCCGAAAACGGTATATACAGGGTTCTTTCCCTTAGTAATATTATGAATTGCCTGGAGCGCTTTTTCAAGACTGTCGGCCGTATGGCTGTAGTCGACTATTACTTTTTTGTTCTCGTGGCTTAAAGTTTCGAATCTTCCTGCCACCTGAGGTGTGGTATCGATTCCTTTAATAATTGTTTCTGTATTGATTCCCATAAGGCTTGAGACTGCAAAGGCAGCCGCAGCATTAAATGCGTTAAACTCGCCTACAAGGCGGGTTCTGACCTTAAAGTCCTGACCGTTGTAACGGATCACAAAAGAAGTACCGTTAAGGTCATAGCTTACGTCTTTAACCTGGAAGACTGCGCCTTCTTTTGTTCCGTATGAATACGCTTTTGCTTTTGTTTGCGCGATAATACCTTCTGAACTTGGATCGTCCGTGTTATAAACGACAAAGGCCTCTTCTGTAAGCTCGTCGAAAAGTATTTTCTTAGCCTTCAGGTATTCTTCAAATGTATTGTGAAAATCAAGATGATCGGAGGTGATGTTTGTAAAAACCGCCCCTTTGAAGCTCAGGTTCCTCACCCTGTTTAAGACCAAAGAATGTGATGAAACTTCCATGACTGCATGAGTACATCCCTCGCTTACCATTTCCTGAAAGAGCTGGTTTAAGTCGGAGGACTCAGGAGTTGTCATCGTTGTATAGATTCTTCTATCGGAGATAAAATTGGCGATTGTGCCGATAAGTCCGGTCTTAAAGCCTGCGGTTTCGAATATATTTTTGAGGAAAAACGAAGTTGTCGTCTTGCCTTTTGTTCCCGTAATGCCAATGAGCTGAAGTTTCTTTGTAGGTTCCTTATAGAAAGCGTTAGAAATTTCAGCCAGCGCAGCCCTGCTGTTTTTCACAAGAATCTTTGTAACGTTGCGGTGAATAAAGACGTCGTTTGGAATAACGTTATCATTCTCCAGTACTACTGCAGTAGCGCCCTTATTTATAGCATCAAGAATAAATTTATGGCCGTCTGTATTAAATCCTGTAATGGCAACAAAGAGCGTATTTTTCTTAACGGTTCTCGAGTCATATGAAATGGCTTCAATGTCCTTTCGCTCAACCTCACCGGCAAGCTGTATGACCCTGATACTATTTACAAGCTTTGTTAATTCCATCAGTTAATTCTTGCTCCGGTTAATTTCTTTTCTTCACATTTCAGCTGGCAGATTAATCCCGGTCTGACCGGGCTTCCTGGAGTGAGGTTTTGAGAGACCACTCTGCCGCTTCCTTCTATCTTATACTTTACACCCATTTCCAATAACACAGCTACTGCGTCTCTTAAATTATAATTACTCAAATCGGGCATAACATTTTTGTTCAATACTCTGGGCTTTGTTACCGCATAGCTATTTGTCTGCGGAACGTCTGAATATTTTTTATTTCCATCCAGTTTTTCGGAAGCCGTTATCACGCGATTGAACTTTGTCTTTTCATCAGTTTTAACTTCACTTCCTGAAATGATGTTTATGTCTGTTGAAATAAGTCTTTCGGCAACATTCTTAAATATCGGAGCCGCCACAAGGCCTCCGTAGCCGCCAACCTTTGGTGCGTTCACATAAATATAACAGAGAACTTTCGGCTTATCGGCCGGGAAAAAGCCTATAAATGAAGAATTATAGTTCGACTTCGAATACTTATTGTTAATAAGCTGCTGTGAAGTTCCTGTTTTACCCCCGGCTGTCACCTTATCAAGCTTTGCTGACTTTGCCGATCCATTCTCTATTACGCCGACCAGAATATCCCTGATTTTTGCAGAAGTTTCTTTTGAAATCACACTTCTGAGCTGCTTTGTTGCGAATTCCTCTTTTACCTGTCCGTCCCTTGCAGTAATTCTTTTTAGCAGGTGCGGCTGAAGAAGAGTGCCTCCGTTGACCAAAGCCGCATATGCCGTCACCATCTGAATAGGGGTAACAGAAACTTCGTATCCAAATGACATAAAAGCCTGGGTCAGTTCGTTAAAATTTCCAGGCTTCTTGAGTATTCCTCTGCTTTCTCCGGGCAGATCTATAAAAGAAAAGTTACCGAATCCGTAATTTCTCAGGTATTTGTAAAACTCATCTTCATCTATTCTGCCGATCAGTTTTGCCATGCCTATATTACTCGACTGTTCAATGACCTCTCTTACGGTAAGCCACTGCATACGGTGTGAATCGGTAATGTTCACATTTCTATATTTGTACTTTCCGTTCTCTGCATATACGCTTTCTGTGCCCTTGATCAGTTTCTTGTCAAAGAGTGCAGAAATTGTAAGAGACTTAAAGGTTGATCCAGGTTCATAGGTATCTGTAAGCGCTCTGTCGCGTCTAACCTGATCGGAATACTGTCCGTAATTATTCGGGTCAAAGTCGGGCATATTTGCCAGAGCCAGGATCTCGCCCGTATTGGGGTCCATAATAATTCCAACGCCGGCATTACTCTGAAACTGATCGAGGCCTTTTTTGAGTTCTTCTTCCAGAATTTTCTGATAAGACTTATCAATTGTAAGAACAAGGTTGTTTCCGGGCACGGGCTGAATGGTTGCATCTTCTGAGACCGTAACCATTCTTCCTTTTACGTCCCTTTCAATAATCAGGCTTCCATCGGTACCGGTAAGCTCTTTATTGTAAAACTTTTCCACTCCCTCAATACCCTCATAGGAGCCACCTACATAACCAAGAACATGAGAAGCAAGGTCATCATAGGAATAGACCCTGGTGGGGTCTTCCTTCGAGAACAGGCCGTCAATTTTCACGTCCTTAAGTTTTACAGCCAGTTCAGCAGGAGCTTTCTTTTCAAGGCATATGATCTTGCTATCAGGATTCTTCAGCATGCTCCTGTAGTAATTTTTCGACTTGCCGAACACTCTGGAAAAAACTGCAGAGAGGGAATCAATATCCCTGGCCTTTGTCATTCTTGTATCAACAAAAAAAGAGACGTCGTTACGGTCATATGCCAGGAGCTCGCCATTCCTGTCGTAAATAAAGCCTCTTTCAGCCCTGATTACTTTTTTTTCAATCTGCTGATTCTTTGCATAGTAATCAAAATCATCATGTTTCCTGATCTGAATATCGAAGAGCCGGATCAGCAAAGCAGCAAAAAAAACGATCAGTACAAATATTACCAGTAAGGCTCTGTTGTTATTCATATTTGCTGTTAATTTCTTTTACAACCTCATCCAGCTGGTCCTTTTCAACCTCAATTACAATATTTGGTTCAGAGAATTTTTCCATTTCCAGCCTGGATTCTGCCAGTTGCATGATTCTTTCTTCCGTTTCCAGCTTCTGCACTTCAACCTGAAGCATTACGGTTTCATTATTTTTAGCTTCCAAAGTTTCTTCAAGATAAATCTTTTCCTTTGTAAGCTTCTCAATTTCAAGTTTCAGGACAACATATAGTAAAACAACTGAAGCAACAAAAAAAGCTGATACGAGAGTAAGTATAATTACAGGTCGCTTACGTCCGGATTTTGTTTTACTCATACCTTTCTTGCTGCTCTTAGTTTTGCGCTGCGTGATCTTCTGTTAATTTCCACTTCTAAAGTTGACGGGGCGACAGGCTTTCTGGTTATGACTTCTAATCTTTTTACCTTATCGCATACACATATGGGAAAATCAGGCGGACAGATACAGGAAAGACTTTCATTCTTGAAAAAGTCTTTTACAACCCTGTCTTCCAGGGAGTGATAGGTTAAAATCACTATGTTTCCTCCTGTCTTTAACAGCTCCACTGATTTTATCAGGAACTCTCTTAAAACTCCCAACTCATCATTAACGTATATTCGTAAAGCCTGAAAAACACGTGAAAGGGTTTTGTTCAGGTACTGAGCCG
This sequence comes from Acidobacteriota bacterium, assembly GCA_050258415.1. Classification (GTDB taxonomy): domain Bacteria; phylum Bacteroidota; class Ignavibacteria; order Ignavibacteriales; family SURF-24; genus JAAXKN01. The sequence goes on from JBLMYS010000231.1 coordinate 12,247, forward strand.
GTGTCAGCTCTTCAATTATCCTGCTCAGCTCAGTTGTGGTTTCAATTTTCCCGAAGGCCCTTTTCTCAGCGATGCTGCGGGCAATTCTTCTGGAATTTTTTTCCTCGCCGAACTGATAGATTATATCAGCAATCTCCTCCTCAGTAAATCCATTAATAACGTCGGAGGCTG
>JBLMYS010000232.1:0-13382 GCA_050258415.1 Acidobacteriota bacterium
ACAAGGACAGGATCTATGAAAACGCGGATGTTTTCGATTTCGAGATCTCAGGTGACGATATGCAGATTCTCGACTCCCTCGATGAAAACTACAGGGTAGCCTGGGATCCGAGCAGAATCCCTTAGTCAGAAAATGGGTTTTCTTAATTAAAAGCAGGAGAAGTCCAGCTCCTGCTTTTTTGAATGTTGCTACTTTGTCCCACCTATCTTCAGCTCCGGGTTTTCACTGGTAAGAAAGGTTAAAAACCGGTTATTCATGTCGGATAAGTTTATGCCATAGATCTGATCAAAAACGTCAATAGATTTACCCTGCTGATAAAGCCTTATGTATTTTGCTATTCCGTAGGTTGAAATCATGTATTTGGCAAATGCCCCGGCCATTGCATAGGAATTCCTGAGAACATTTCCGGTTTCATCGTTGCGGATTATTTCAAATGGGGTTGAAATGTTCCCTTCGGCAATCTTAAGACGCGCAAACTCATAAAGGTCCATCCCGTCCCAGCTGTCCTCAATCCAGACCGCCAGCCCTTCAGAGACGATCCATTTATAAGGTCCCCTTGCACCGGGTCCGAAAAACTTATCCACAATAAAATGGGTCAACTCATGCTTACCCATTATATTAGAAAGGGAATGCCCGTCCACCCCGTAAATTGCATCATAGTTTCCTATCTCGTGCCCGTTGCCGAACTGCCCGGCGTCAGTTACGTCGTCATACTCGTCAAAACTGCTGAAAATGAAGTAAATTGCCCTGAAATTATGGTCCTGCAGGTGCATCTGGTTTAAGATCTCGAGGTAATTATTCTCCTGCCTGTTTGCTATCAGGTTAATTCTTCCTTCGCTTTTTGAACCCGGGCGGTAATAAAAATCAAAATGTTTTGTATGGTATGAACGCCAATCCCCTTCCTGAAGAATCTTTTCCGGCCTGTTCCTTTCTACAAATCCCGTACTGCATCCCAAAAGCAAGCTCAGGAAAACCGTAAAAAGGACATATATAAGCTTTCCTTTCATCAAGGATTTCTGCCCAATTAATTGTTTTTGAAATAAAGTTCCCGGTTTAGCGGTTGCCCCCGTTAATGTTAATTTCCCAAATTCAGCCGGTATATTCAAATACTTACTTTTTACCCGGACCAATTTCAGACGAATCCTCCTGAACACATCTACTTACAAATAACCAACTGTTCAATAGTAACCAATAATGGGCACTCTTTTTTACCCTAACCGGGGGAAATAAGCAAAAATACTGAGAATTGTACCCCCTGCGGCAAGTGGCATATCTATTGAATAAGTATAGCTACATTATGGCAAAATCAGATTAAAATATGGAAAAAGAATTGGATCCTTCAGCAATACCGGCCCCGAAAAAAGGGGGAATAAATCCAAAAGTCTTAATAATCGGCCTCCCTGTATTTATTGTACAGCTCGTGGTCGTGTATTTTGTTACGGCCAATATCCTTTTGAGTAAAAAGGAAAAAGACGCCAGCGCCGCCGATTCAAATAAGGCGAAGACGGAAGCTACACAGGAGGCTAATACTTCTTCTGTTCAGACAGGCCCCATTGAGACAATTGAGGACCTGATTGTAAATCCGGCCGGAACAAACGGCCAGAGACTCCTTCTTACTTCTGTCGGCTTCGGCATCGCTGCCGAAGAAAAAGATGCTGCTGAGGCAAAAAAGAAATTTGAAGAGAAAAAAGTAATTATTCAGGACGTGGTTAATACCACTCTTGCCAGCAAAACTGTATCCGAATTAAGCAGCATTACTTACAGGGATACCGTTAAAACTGAAATTATAAAAACACTGAAGTCCCGCGTTCCCGACATCAGGATCAATAATGTATTTTTCAGCAAATTTATTATACAATAAGTTAATAAACACAAAGAGCTATGGCAGAAGTTTTATCACAGCAGGAAATCGATCAACTTCTTAATAAGATGAAGACCGGCGGGGAACAATCCCCCGCATCTGTCCCTGAAAAGGAGGCAATCCCCTTCGATTTCAGGCTCCCAAACAGAATTTCGAAAAACCAGCTCAGAACTATTCGCAATATCCATGAAAACTTTTCTGAAAGCCTTAGCTCTTTCCTCCTTTCAAAGCTGCAGGCTATTGTAAATATTAACGTTATCTCAGTCGACCAGATTTATTATTCCGAATACGTGCTTTCGGTTTCTAACCCCGCATGCCTCTTTACTTTCGAAATTAAGGATACCGACATAAAAGGCATACTTGAATTAAGCCCCGAACTGGCATTGGCACTCGTGGACCGGCTCTTAGGCGGTAACGGAATGGGAACTAAACAATCCAAGATCATTACTCCTATCGAACAGAAAGTGCTCTTCATGATAGTTGAAAAGATCATGGTCGACCTCAAGAAAGCATGGCAGATAATCGGCGAATACGAATTCGTTGTCGAACGCTTCGAACCCGATATCGACTTCGCTCAGATTACATCACAGAGCGAAAGCGTTCTGCTTATTTCTTTTGAAATTTTTATCGGCGAACAGTCATACCTTATGAATATCTGCTTCGCTACGTTCGCCTTCGACACAATACTCTCTAAAATGTCGAACCAGAAACTCTCTTCCATCAGACCCGTTAAATATAACGGCACTACGGCAAGGAATATTCTTAACCAGCACCTTCAGAAAACTTCACTTAACCTGACCGTGGAATTCGGCAAAACTTCTATCTCTGTCGAGGACCTGATGCACCTGGAAAAAGGCGACATACTCAGAACTAATAAAAAAATCGGAGACGAACTTAAAATTAAGGTGGCCGACAGGATTATTTTTGCCGGTCTGCCGGGAACGGTAAACGGACATAAGGCGGTAAAGATTACACGCAAAATCGAAAATAAAGAAAATGTTTAATTATAACTCTTCTGCTTGCGAAGAGTTCTGACTATTGATATTAAAAGAGAATATAAACGGAGAAGATAATGTCTGCTGATGACATACTAAGTGAATTCGAACAGATCTCAGGAGATCAGATTACCGGCGGCGTGGCTGATTTTACTGAATTCGATGAATCCAATAACCGTAGCCCTGTACAAAATGAAAAGCTCGAGTTCTTAAAAGACCTCCAGCTTAGCGTCTATATCGAGCTCGGCCGCACTCAAATGCTCATAAAAGACATCCTTGAGCTCGAAAGAGGATACGTAATTGAACTCGATAAACTGGCCAGCGAGCCGGTGGACATTTTTATTAATAATAAGAAAATTGCCGAGGGCGAAGTGGTCGTTATAGATAAACACTTCGGCATCCGTATCACAAACCTCGTCGACTCAAACGACAGGCTGAAAGGACTCTCCTGAAATGGAATTCTGGAATATATTAAAAATAATTTTTCTGCTCATCTTAATCCTTGGCCTTATGTACGGAACACTCTATCTGGCCAGGAAGTATTTCTTTACGTTCGATAAAAGTACAAAAAAACTCGTAAAAATAAAGGTCCTCAGCACCCAGATGCTCCTGCCTAAAAAGTACATTCAGGTGGTCCAGGTGCACGACAAAATACTGGTTCTTGGCGTAAGCGACAACTCTATTAATCTTTTACAGGAACTCAATGGCCCCGTAACTGCACGGCTGGTTGAGGAAGAAACTTCCAGAAACGATTTCAAAGACAACTTTAAGGATAATTTTGTTGAGATATTGAAAAAAAATTTAGGTATGAAATGAAAGTTTTGACTGCTGTAGTTCTCCTCTTCATTACATTTTCTTTGTTTAGTGACGTAAGTTTTGCCCAGGCTAAGACAATTCCTCTGCCCAAAATAGGAATTGACGTCGGAACGGCGGACAGCCCTAAAGACGTGTCTGTTACAATGCAGATGCTCATTCTCCTTACCGTGCTGTCTCTTGCTCCTTCTATTATGATTATGACCACCTCTTACCTGAGGCTGATTATTGTGTTCCATTTTCTTAAGACCGCTCTCGGCACTCAGCAGATGCCTCCGTCGCAGATGCTCGCCGGCGTGGCGCTCTTTATAACGTTTTTTATTATGGCCCCTACATGGTCGAAAGTTAATACCGAGGCTATTAAGCCCTATATGGACGGGAAAATGACCATGGAGGCTGCCTACGATAAGGGCATTGAGCCTATAAGAGAATTTATGTTCAGAAACGTCAGAGACGCCGACCTGGAGCTTTTCCTGGGACTCTCGCACCTGGAACGCCCGAGAACAAGACAGGACCTGCCCACATACGTGCTCGTCCCGGCTTTTGCTATAAGCGAACTCAGAGCTGGCTTTATTATAGGATTCTTTCTCTTTATCCCGTTTCTCATGGTCGATATGATTGTCTCAAGCGTGCTGATGAGTATGGGTATGATGATGCTTCCCCCTATGCTCGTCTCACTCCCGTTTAAGATACTTTTATTCATACTGGTCGATGGCTGGAATTTAATTATTGGATCTGTAGTAAGGAGCTTTGGATAATGACAGAAGAACTGATTGTTGAAATACTTACAGACGTGTTTTATACAACTTTTATAATTTTATTGCCGATTCTGGGCATCTCGCTCTTAGTCGGTATATTTATTTCTATTTTCCAGGCCGCAACCTCTATACAGGAGGCAACGCTGACTTTTGTTCCTAAAATTCTCGTTACCGCAGTTGCTATAATCCTGCTTTTGCCCTGGATGATGGATAAAATGATTGCAATTACGCTCAGACTCGTAAACATGTTCAGTACCGTGGTAAAATGACCAATATACTGGTAAATGACTTTGTAATTACTTTCCTGATATTCTTAAGGATTATTGCGGTCTTTGGAACGGCTCCTATATTCGGCAACCAGGCTTTCCCCGCAATCGCGAAAGTATTCTTAGCCGGAATTATCGCATATATTACGTTCCTGACGCTCAATACGGCTAAAATACAGGTCGAACCGGACCTCTTTAACCTGGCCTTCTACGGCCTTAAGGAAGTGGTAACAGGTCTCATTATTGGCTTTAGCCTGAACCTGGTCTTCTACGGCTTCTCATTTGCCGGGGTGCTAATCGGAAACGATATGGGACTTAATATGGCCAGCGCCCTTAACCCGCTCCAGGAAACCGAGAGCAACGTTATAGGCGAACTGTTAAACGTATTTGCAATACTTGTTTTCTTTTTAATAAACGGTCACCATTACGTAATAAGGGCTGTTGTTTCTTCCTTCAGGATTATCCCCCTCGGGAAGTATACACTTACTCAGCCGGCATTTGACATCTTTATCAAATATACGGCCTCAGTCTTTGTAATTGCTGTTAAAATTGCCTCTCCCGTAATGGTATCTTTTTTTCTTGTCCATCTGGCAGAAGGCATCCTCGCAAGAATGATTCCCCAGATGCAGATTTATTTTGTTACGCAGCCTTTGAAAATTGGCATGGGCCTCCTTCTCTTAATTTTTGTTCTGCCCATTTATATGTATTTCTTTAAAGGCATGCTCGAAAGCTATGAAAACAGTCTCTACGACCTCATAAAAGCAATGGGAAGTTAACGCTATATGGCTGAAGCGGACGGACAGGAAAAAACCGAGCAAGCCTCCGGCAAAAAGCTCAGCGACTCGAGAGCTAAAGGGCAGGTGGCTAGAAGCATCGAGATTAACTCCTTTGCGGTGTTCTCCGCGGGACTTCTGCTCGTTTTTATGATGCACAGACACCTTGGCGAAAATATCAGCACCATGGCAGTAAGCATTTTCAGCGGCCTGGACAAACTGACGCTCGAAAAAGACCAGATTTCTGATTACGCATATAAAGGTATCAGCTTTTTTATAGCAACCCTGGCCCCCATCTTCGGAGGACTTGTTGCAGTGGCTATTATTGCCAGCTACGGCCAGATCGGCTTCAGATTCAGCACTCAGGCCATGGCACCTAAGTTTTCTAAGTTTAACCCTATTACAAATATTAAGAGCATCTTCTTTTCCTCCAGATCGTTTGTTGAAGTGGGAAAGTCGCTTCTTAAACTTATTGTCGTGGGCCTCTTTACATACTGGGTTTTGAAGGATTTTATTCTCTCTGCCATTGGACTGGTTAACTACCAGATCGATGACCTCGTAACCTTTATGATTGAGGCCGCATATACGCTTTTGTGGAAGGTGTCCTTGTGCTACGCGCTTATTGCTGCTGCCGACTTTGCTTTTCAAAAGTATAAATTCAGGCAGGACATGATGATGACCAAACAGGAAGTCAAAGAGGAAATGCGCGAAAGTGACGGTAACCCCGAGATAAAAGGCAAGATCAGGTCTATACAGATGAAACAGGCAAGGGCCAGAATGATGAAAGAACTGCCGAAGGCAGACGTAGTCATTACTAACCCTACCCACTTTGCTGTTGCGCTTAAATACGACCTGGGCAAGGATTCTGCCCCGAAGGTTATTGCCAAAGGTATGGATGAACTTGCACAGAAAATCAAGAAAGTTGCCACCGAAAACGGCGTCCCTTTGCACGAAGACGTTCAGCTTGCAAGGGCACTTTATAAAAACTGCGAAATCGGAGACGAGATTCCTGCTGAACTCTTTAAGGCCGTGGCTCAGATTCTGGCATACATTTTTAAGGTCAAAAACGAAAAGAAAAAGAAGAGCATTGTTTAATAAATGAACAGACTTGGTAAAAATAGCGACATTATTCTGGCAGTAGGCCTCATACTGATGCTGGGACTTATGATCATCCCTCTGCCGGCTTTCCTGCTGGATTTCCTCCTTGCTGTGAGCATTACCTTTTCTGTGCTCATTCTTATTGTCGCACTTTATATTCAGTCACCCACAGACATTTCCGTATTCCCGGGACTCTTGCTCGTCCTTACACTCTTCCGCCTTTCTCTTAATATGGGCTCAACACGCCTTATTCTCCTTGAGGGCTACGCCGGTAAGGTAATCGAATCCTTCGGAACCTTCGTCGTCGGCGGTAACTACGTCGTGGGCTTTATTGTCTTTATTATTCTCGTCATCATCCAGTTTGTCGTTATCGTAAAAGGCTCCGGCCGTATCTCTGAGGTAGCGGCACGCTTTACACTGGACGCTATGCCCGGTAAGCAGATGGCAATTGACGCCGACCTGAACACAGGCCTTATTACTGAGGCCGAGGCCAGGGCAAGACGAGACGGCATTGCAAGGGAAGCTGAGTTCTATGGAGCTATGGACGGTGCCAGCAAGTTCGTAAAAGGAGATGCCGTCGCGGGCCTTATCATCAATGGAATTAATATCATTGGCGGCTTTATTATTGGCGTTGCCCAAAGGGGACTTTCACTTACAGACGCCCTTCAGTCCTATACAATCCTGACTATCGGCGACGGCCTCGTATCCCAGATTCCGGCCCTTTTGGTCTCTACGGCTGCCGGCCTTGTTGTTACTAAAAGTGCTGCCGGAACCTCACTCGACTCGCAGATGAAAACACAGCTCTTTTCAAACCCGAGAGTCCTTGGAACCGTCTCAGGTGCCGTCTTCATGTTCGCACTCGTGCCCGGCATGCCCACAATCCCTTTTCTTTTAATCGGCTCGGGACTTGCAACTGCCGCTTACTTCACGAAAAAGTCTAATGCCGCAAAGGCTGCCCTCCCGGCTGAGACCCCGGAGGAGATCATTTCAGAACCTTCAACTGAAGACAAGGTCGAACAATACCTGCAGGTCGACCCGATTGAAGTTGAAATCGGCTACGGACTCATTTCACTTGTGGATGAAAACCAGGGCGGAAACCTATTCCAGAAAATCTCTTCAACAAGAAAGTATATCGCACTCGAATACGGTGTTCTCATACCTCCTGTAAGGGTTAGAGATAACCTGCAGCTTAACCCTAACGAGTACATTATTAAAATTAAAGGCAACGTTGTCTCGGCTTACGAAATTTATACAGACCACTTCCTGGCTATGAATCCCGGCAACGTGACCGAAGGCTTAAGCGGCATTCCAACCCAGGACCCGGCATTTAACCTCGAAGGCTTCTGGATATCAAAACAGGAAAAAGATAAGGCCGAACTCTTGGGCTACACCGTCGTCGACAGCATCTCGGTTTTGTCTACACACCTGCAGGAGACACTCAAGAAGAACTTCGACAAGATCCTCTCACGCCAGGCGGTTAAGACTCTCCTTGAAAACCTGAAGAAAGATTACCCGGCTGTAATTGAGGACATCAACCCCGATCTTCTCCCCATGGGTACAATTCAGAAGGTCCTGCAGAGCCTCCTCAAAGAACTTATTCCGATTAAGGACCTTGTGCAGATACTTGAATCGCTCATTGATTACTGCAAGGTGACAAAAAATATTGACGTCCTTACTGAATATGTAAGGCACTCTTTAGGCTATACAATTTCAAACATGTATAAAGACGCCAACGGCATTATTCACGCCCTTGCCCTGGGCAACCAGGTTGAAAATTATATCATGCGCGCGCTTCAAAACCAGAAAGAAGCCGTCCAGACGCTGGGGCTTTCTTCCAAAATGCTCAACGACATAAATGAATCGCTCAAAGAACATTTACAGAACTTCAGGATGCTCGGCTACGCTCCTGTTCTTATTACATCGGCAACAATCAGGCCTTATTTCTACAGATTAATTAATTCAAGTTTCCCTGATATAGCAGTTCTTTCCTATACCGAACTCCCTTCGGATACGGAAGTTGAATTTATTGGGAAATTAGAGGTCGAATATGCAAATTAAAAAGTACATCGCACTTACCCTTAAAGAAGCTTCACAGAAAATGAAAGATGAGCTGGGCAGCGATGCCATCGTACTCAGCACAAGAATTATTGATGACGACCCGCGCTACGGCCATAAAAGAGTCTTTGAACTCACCGCCGGCGTGGAGGATGATTACGATAAGTCTAAGGCCTCCGCGCCCCCTGCTAAGGCTCCCAAGGCCCAGAGCCCCGTTAAGGCCCCGGCAAAGCAAAGAACTTTTGCCGAGGAGCTCCAGGAGCTTTCAGAAAAAGTATACCTGCCTTCGGATAAGGAACGAGAACTCCAGGAACTGAAAAACCGGATCGTTAAGGCCCGGAATTCTGCTCCCAAAACACCCGCGGCAAAATCTGCCGCCGCCCTGAAAAAAGATAATAAGAAAAATACACTCGAACACGAACTTAAGGAAATTTCAGATACACTTATCGCAAGAGAAGTGCAGAAAACCATTGTCGACGCTATAATCGACCAGCTCGGTAAGTACACCGAATTCCTGCAGCCATCGAATATCGACAGCTACGTGATCTCTACAATCAGCTCCATGATTCCGACCTCATCATTTGAGGTACAGAAAAAACAAAAGACTAAAGTAATTGCTCTTGTTGGCCCCACTGGTGTCGGAAAAACAACCTGCATCGCAAAGCTTGCGGTAATCTCAAAGATTCTGCATAACCTTAATATCGGCCTTATATCGCTCGATACATTCCGCCTGGGCGCAATCGACCAGCTTAAGATATTCTCCGAAATCAGCAACATCGAAATGAGAGTGGCTTATGAAGCGCAGGAGATCCCGGGCCTTATTGCGGAGTTCAGAAAGAAGGATATTGTTTTTATCGATACCGCCGGAAGAAGCCAGAATAACACGGGACTCCTTAAGGAAACAAGCCGCTTTTTGGCATCTACAAAAGTCGACGAGGTTTATCTCGTATTAAGCACCACAAGCACGACAAAAAATATTCTTGACGTCGCGCAGAAGTTCAGGGTCCTCAACTATAACGGCGTCGTTTTTACAAAGCTCGATGAAGCGGTCTCCTTCGGCAATATCTTAAACGTTACCGCCAATTTTAACGTGCCCGTAAAATATCTTACAAACGGACAGATAATTCCCGACGACATAATTGCCGCCGACCCGCAGTTTATTGCCAACATGATCTATACGGGAAAAATCAGCAAATGATCGGGCAAACGGAAAGATTACTTGAACTTCAGCGCCTGAAGGCACAGGAGAAAAAACCCGAGGGACGAGGGAAGATAATATCCTTCAGCTCCGGAAAAGGGGGGACAGGGAAGACATTCGTTTCCCTTAATACAGCCTACGCCCTTTCAAGAATAGGTAAAAAGGTGCTTTTAATCGACCTGGATTCGAATCTTTCCAATATTAATATTATGCTCAACCTGAGACCTGAGAAGACAATATTAAATTTTCTCCTTCAGAAGAATTCTCTCAGGGACCTTATTACACGCTATGAGCCGAGCCTCCACTTTATATTCGGGGAATCGGGTAAAGCCGACTACCCCATACAAAGCGACCACCTCCTGGATTACCTTATTGAGGAGATAAAGGATTTATGCCGCGAGTACGATTATGTGATCCTCGACATAGGTGCCGGGGCGGGAGACGAGATAATTCATTTGCTCAGCCAGGTGCACGCGAACATTATAGTCCTTAACGCCGAACCTACGGCAATAATGGACGCTTATGTAATTGTAAAACTGATGCATATGAAAGGCGCCACAACGCCTAACTTTGCCGTAGTAAATAAATGCTTTTCTGAAGAAGAAGCCTCAACGGCTTTCCTGAACCTCAGCAAGGCAGCCGAACACTTCCTGAAGGAAAACGTAATTTCGCTCGGCTCTGTTGGTCACGACCAGCTGGTAACAAGATCCATCATGTCGCAGGAGCTTTATATAAAGAAAAATCCCAGGTCAAAAACTTCACTTCAGATCATTAAACTTGCGCAGGGAATTGTTCAGAAATTAAAGCAGCAACAGGTAAAGGCCACAGGTTTTTAGCCCCCGGGCCTTTATCTTGTCCACTAAACTAAAAATTCCAGGCTTCAGATCCATCGCCTGATCCCCACTGCACGGCAAGGTTCCCGACACTTCTTCCACTTACAAGACCCATGTCACTGTCAAAGCGGTAATGGATCCCCCCGTAGAGCCTGGAGATTGCGGCCTCTTCTGCCATCTTCTTAAATTCATCAGCTTTTTCAGGGAAGAGATAGCCTAAGACCGTATGCGCAGCCCCGGAGAAGCTTGAATGCCCTGAGGTGTACGACGGGAAGTTCGGCAAGCCCACAGGAGTAGTTATGGTTGTATCCACCTGCGAAGGCCTGATGTACCAGTGCGTATACTTTGCGTCCCAGCAGCATATTCCCGCGTCCATTATCGCCATATTCATTAGTGACAGGGCCCTGGCGGTTTTAAGTTCACTCATATTCTTTGTTTTAATGTAGTTACTTGCAATCTCATTCCAGTGTCCCGGAGGTGTGGAAGTCCCCGCGCCGTCGGACCAGAACTTTGCTATCCTCAGCTGTTCATCCGTCCTGTTGTCTGAAAATTGTTTTACTTCGGCCAGAGCCGCCTTGAATTCATCAGAACCGTACACCGGAGGTGGCGCCAAAGGGGGAAGTGAAGTCATAAGCCAGGGTCTGACCTTGCCCCACATTGGAAGCAATGGTTTCTGAGGAGGGTTCATACTGCTGAACCAGCAGCCCGGAAAACTGGGCATTGTGCCCGTCCAGACTGCGTCATGCCCGTCCTGCATAGCGCGGTTGATAAATACCCCTGCAATTATCGCCCCAAGAGTGTCTCCTGAAGATATATCGCTTGGAAAGCTCTTTGCAGTATAAAGCTGAGCGCTTATTTCCTGGCTGGCCCAGTAGTTAATGCTGTCTATGTCTTTCGGGAAAAGATAGCTTAAGACGTGTTTTGAGACAGAAGCAATTACAGCCTGCTCACACGGATAGCAATACTTGGTGGAATCCGTTGGTGAAGGCCTCAGATATAAGTCCCTGTTATACCACGCGGCAATTAAAGCGTCATACTGTGCTGTGCTTAAAAGTGCATATGCCCTGGAAGCCATTGGGGGATTGGTGCCGTTTTTAATGACGAGGTGTCTTGCAATCTCATTCCATCTGATAATGGCCAGGCCATCCCAGTATTTTATATTTTTTATCACGTCCTGTGTTTTCTTAAGCTGATAGATTTGCAGTTGATTAAACTCATCTTTAGCTTTTAATGAATTTTTCCCTGGCGGGGCAGGCAATATATAAGCCGAAGCAGAAGGAATAAGGATAGTTTTCCAGTAGCCCGGGTGTGTATCCTGATTGGGCTTTGCTGTATCCGGAGGGGAAGTAGGTTTTTCACTGCAGCCTTGAATAATAACAAAAGAAATTAAGAACAACAAAAGAACCAGGCCATTCAAAACATACAAACTAAAAGTTTTCTCATGTGTTTTCATTCCTTTCTCTCGTTTATTGAATAAACTCTTTCCAGCTATAATTTAAGAAGCTGTCTGAGAACTTAAAGGGATGAAATCTGGTTCAACGGGTGCTGAAAATTCTGCACAATATGGAAGGAACTTTAAAACATTCGATGATCAGAAATTGCTTTAGGAATTCATTGCAAGGTGAGCATTTAGAATAACGCAATTACTAAACCCCAGAGGGGTGCTTTGTTTGTAGCCCGGGGTGATGGAATCCTCCGCAGGAGGATGACTGAACCCCGGGGGAAATGACCGAACCAATCCCCCCGGAGCCGCGGCAGCCGCGACATATTCTTGTGAAATGTCAGTTAAGCTTAACCTTCGCCTCCACACTCTTAAGCACGGCGTCACTCCTGATTAAAGACAATACCTTCTGCACGTCATCATATATTACACGGTCGCGCTCCATAGGGGGAACGACTTTTCTTACTTCTTTATACGCTATCGCCGTACCTGTGCCGCACTTCAAAGGCTTGTGAAATTCTATGGCCTGAGAAGCCGTCAATAACTCTATTGCCAGAACAGACTGCAGGTTCTGCATTACACGGAAACACTTCTGCGCCGCGATGGAACCCATGGAGTTGTGGTCTTCCTGATTGGCCGAGGTCGGTATGGAATCCACACTCGCCGGATGACTTAATACCTTGTTCTCACTTACCAGGCTTGCCGCCGTGTACTGCGCTATCATTAAACCTGAATTTAAGCCGCCATTGGTTGCAAGAAACCTCGGTAGCCCGCTTAAGGCGCCGTTAACCATGCGCTCAATCCTTCTCTCACTTACATTCGCAAGCTCCGAAAGCGCTATCGACATGAAATCCATCGGAAGCGCCATGGGCTGCCCGTGGAAATTTCCCCCTTCAATGTGCTCTTCTTCCTCGGGGAAGATAAGAGGATTGTCATTTGCCGAGTTGATCTCAATTTCAACCCTTGAACAAACGTAATTTATCGCGTCCCTCGATGCCCCGTGTATCTGCGGTATGCACCTTAATGAATACGCGTCCTGCACCCTCTTGTCACCTGCAATGTGTGACTTACGGATCTCGCTACCCTCAATAAGTGAAAGCATATTCTGCGCTGTTTCTATCTGCCCGGGATATGGCCTGAGCGCGTGAAGCTTATGATCAAATGCGCGGTCCGTTGCTCTTAAGGCCTCGTGCGTAAGTGCCGCACTGATGTCTGCCGTCTTGATCAATTTCTTTGCCTGAATGCAGACGTAGGAGGCAAATGAAGTCATCATCTGCGTGCCGTTAATGAG
>JBLMYS010000233.1:0-17828 GCA_050258415.1 Acidobacteriota bacterium
TTATAGCCTCATTATACATCGATTCCAGTTTGTCTATTGTAGCAGGGGCTTTCTCAAAGGCCTTCTGGAAATTGGCCCTGGCATTTACGTAGTCTCCTCTCATTGCATAGTTTGTACCCATGCTGTTTAAGGACTGGTAGAATGAAGGGTCTTTCTGGAGGGCCTTTTCATTCTGCTTGCGTGAATCAGTGTAGCGGCCCGACTTGATCAGATAGTCTGCATAATAGTAGTATGGCGCGGCGTCTTCGGGATTCAGTTTGATATTGTCCAGATATACATTTTCAGCTTCCTCATCCTTATTAAGCCTGGCATAGCAGGCTCCGAGCAGATTATATGGGGCGGCAAATTTCTTATCCGCATCAATTGCCTGTTTCAGGTGTTCTGAGGCGAGTTCGTAGTTATTGAAATCCTCGAAGTAAAGACTTCCCAGTGTATATTGCACGGCACGGTCTTTAGGGAACATTTCGTCTAGTTTCTGAAGGCGGGTTTTATAGTCCTGCAGCGGGCCCTCACTGCGTGCCTTCAGAAGGAGTATCCATTCTTTTTCACCTTCTGAAACCTTTGCGGCAAGGCTTACAGCCTTATCCAGGTAAGACATGCTCTCATCAAGATTATTTTTTGAGAGTTCAGACATTCTTAGATACCCCATGGCAAAGTTAGGGTCTGATTTCACTGCTTTCTGAAGCAGGTCCATTGCAGCGTCAAATTTCATTTTGCAGGCCATCTTCTCGGCGTCTGTGTAGAGTTTCAGAACCTCGGGAGAAGAAGCCGTTATTTTCATCTGGCCTTTCTGCGCATAGACAAGGCCGCTAAGAGTTGCCATAAAGAGCAGGAACAAAAGAATAGTCTTTTTTAAGCTTTTCATTTTGACCTCCTGAAATAATATTTTCATTTATTTGTAAGACGGAATTATTGCAGTCGGAAATTGAAAAAAGGAATGCGGGACTTAAGCTGAGTGACTTACAGGGACAGGTTTCCCTGCCGGGAGAAAAAGGTTTCTTCTGGAGAGAAAAAGTTAAAACTGCAAGATAAGTTTTCACGGTCTCTCCCAAAACTTATATACAATTATCAATTTTATTTTATCAAATTCAAGTAGCGGAAATATATTTAAGGCTTGTAAAAAGATGGGTTGTCTGTTTATCCGGGGGCGAAAGAAGGAGGTCTGAAAAATAGATGGGCGGGATATACCCGCCCAAGGAACAACAAACTTATTTATATGCAACCACCTCAAGGTCGCGGGTTGACTTAAATGGGTGAGGCGGCTTAAGATAGCGCGCCAGGAACGAGTAAATTTTCATGCGTGTTTCCTTGGCGAGCTTTGTATCTATTCGGTCGAAGCTGTGGCCTCCGGGGGCGTCCTTAAAGATCTCGTACTCAAATTTTTTCCCTTCAGCCTTTAGGGCTCTAATCATGCTTTCCACCTCAAGGACGTTTACGTCGTCGTCATTGGTGTTTGTGTGAATGAGGAGCGGAGTATTCAGTTTGTCGGCATAGTTGACGGGGGAGCGTTTCCTGTATTCCTGGACGTCTTCGTTGGCCGTTTTGCCGAGGTGAAATGCAGCCGAGAATTCCTTGCGGTATTCGTCGTCATAGTAGCCCATGCGTGCAACGAGGTCGCTAACCGGAACGCCTGCAAATGCCGCCTGATAGTCGCCGGGGTGCTGAAAGATATCCATAAGAGCTATCAGTCCTCCGTGGCTCCAACCGGCTATTCCAACGCGGTCTTTATCCACTATGTCGTAGTTTTCAACCATATAGTCGCGTGCGGCGTGGTTGTCGTCGATTTCAAGTCCGCCGTAATCAATTTTCTCATAGAAGCTCTTGCCGTAGCCGGTGCTTCCGCGGTATTCCGGGGCCGCAACGATGTAGCCCTGGGAAACCATCTCGCGGATTATATGCGTATGGTATGTTGTGAAATTCGCATGCACCCCCCCGTGAGGCAGAATAATAAGAGGGTATTTCTTGCTGCGGTCGAGTTTCTGGGGAATAAAAACGTAGCACCAGAATTTAAGCGGGTTATTGGCTCCCATGGCTGTAGGGTTTTTTACGTGGTTTGAGGGAGGTCCCACAATATAAACCTTATCAATGTTGGCCACGTCACTAACCTTGTCGTACCAGAGCACGTCGTCAATTCCTTTCTGAAGCTCATCAAGCCTGTGATCCAGGTCCTGAAACTTCCTGTCTACATATTCCTTGTAGTCTTTAAGGTTATCTGTCTTCTCCTGAGCCTTCATGGGGGATGTTAAGGCGAGGCAGAGCGTGAGGACAGAAATAATAATTGTAAATCTTAAATGCATTGCTGACTCCGGGTTAAAATTGCTTTTTCTTTCGAGTTCAAAAATGATGTCTGAATTTTAGAAAAAATAGTTTTAATAGCAAACGGAAATTATCCTTCTTTGATGAAGAAGATTGTTTTACTTGAAAAGACTGCTAAATTAAATAAGAAATGGGGCTGAATAATCTTTGGAGGGGTTGATATGAGAAGATTACTCTTGTTATTTCTCTTTGCCATGACCTGCACCGCCTTTTCACAGAAGGTGAATGATTCCCTGCTTTATAAATGGATACCCAAAGGGGTTGCCGGCATTAATGTAAGCCAGATAGCTCTAAGCGACTGGGTGCAGGGAGGGGATAATGCAATTACCTGGATCCTCAACGGGGAGCTGGGACTTAATTATTATACCAAAACTTATTCATTCCTGAACAACTTCAAACTTGCCTACGGCAGAACAAAGCTCGGAGGGGAAGACTACAGGACGAACGACAATGAGCTTTACCTGGAGGACGTATACTCTTACTTTGTGGGCTGGGTGGTTGAGCCCTACCTAAGCAACACAATCAGGACGGCGGTAAGTACGGGGTATAATTATAAGGTTACACCTTTTGTTAAGACCGCGGACTTTTTTGATCCCGGTTTTGTAACTCAAAGCGCGGGCTTTGCCTACACCAGAAACAAGACCGTTACAACGAGACTTGGCCTTGCGTTTCAGGAGACTTTTACAAACAGGTACCGTCAGTATACGGATGATCCTTCGACGAAGGATAAGGTTGAGGCCTTCAAGTTTGAAACGGGGCTTGAATCCGTAACGGATCTGGAGACAAGCCTGGGGGAGAATATGCTCTATAAAAGCAGTCTCAGGCTCTTTACGCGCTTTAATCATATGGATGTCTGGGATGTGAGGTGGGATAACACTGTGG
This sequence comes from Acidobacteriota bacterium, assembly GCA_050258415.1. Lineage (GTDB taxonomy): Bacteria > Bacteroidota > Ignavibacteria > Ignavibacteriales > SURF-24 > JAAXKN01. The sequence goes on from JBLMYS010000233.1 coordinate 3,199, forward strand.
CGGCACAGATAAACAAGTTCTTTACAGTTAAGCTGAATGTCTTAACGCTCTATGAAAAAGCCTTATCACCCAAAACGCAGCTGAAAGAAATGCTGCTTTTGGGATTTACGTATACGTTCTTTTAGAACATGCCCCCGCCGCCCGCCGCCCGCCGCCCGCCGCCCGCCGGGCAGCGCCCGGGGGCTATCGATATGATGCCGCTGACCGCGGCATCTGAATTTCGCTAAAGAATATTTTAAGAACCTGTTTATCCTAAGTTATAAGCATATCCTTTCAGTTTCTGGCGGCATTCTGATATGGATAATAACCGGCATATATATTACATTGACAAGGAATCCATAATAAATTTTTGAACCATAAGTACCGGGGGTGACGGCATGAAAAAAATTATCATTATACTTTTCCTCCTGACTACCTGCATTTTTGCACAGAGGGAAACAGTCTTTGAAAGCGAAATTGATAATGGCGGTTTCGGCGGGCCCGTGGTGAAAATGACACAGGTAAAAGGCAACTTCGGCGTCATTGTGGGAGGCTACGGCGGATGGCTCATTAACCACCAGTTCCTGCTCGGAGGCGGCGGCTTCGGACTTGCAAACGACATTGAGGCTGGTAAGGAGGTTACGGGTATTCCGGGATCATTAAACCGGCCGATGTTAAATTTTGGCTACGGCGGACTCATATTGGAATATTACTTTAACCCTATGAAACTGATCCACTATTCGGTTTCGCTTCTCATCGGAGGCGGCGGCATATCCTACCGAGAGAGGCATTTTATGGAAGGCTCCGGCAGTAATGCAGACTTGGATGAATTATATAACCCCGACGCATTTTTTGTTGTAGAGCCTGCCGTTAGCGGTGAGCTGAACGTGGCTAAGTTTATGAAAATAGGCCTCGGGGTAGGATACAGGTGGACTACGGGCGTTAATATGGTAGGAATTAATAACTCCGACTTAAGCAATTTTTCTGTCAACCTGGCTTTGAAGTTCGGGAAGTTCTAAAACAAAATAAAAACTCCTGCGTCTAATTATAAAACAAAACAGGGTATTTAAATGCAGACCTGCCGCAGGATTCTTATTGTAATTTTACTTACCGCTTCAGTAGCTGTTTCGCAAAAGCTCTCAAAGTCCGATAAGGCTTATATTGACAGCCTTATGAATGCCAGTTATAAACCCGCGGCTCCGGGCGCCGTAGTGCTCGCGGCAAAAGACGGGAAAATTCTTTTCCACAAGGCATACGGTATGGCAAGCCTTGAGCTTAACGTAAAACAGACGCCTGAGTTCCTATTTCCCCTAGGCTCAATTGTAAAACAGTTCACTGCTATAAGCATACTGAAGCTATGTCAGGAGGGGAAAGTTTCTCTAAAGGATGAGGTGCGGAAATTTCTCCCCGACTACAACACCCATGGCCGCACGATTACAGTTGAAAACCTCCTTACGCACACAAGCGGCATAATGAGCCTTTATGAAATGCCGGACTATATGAGCCTGAGGCGCAATGAGTTTAAGCCGGATAGTCTTAGAAAACTTTTCCAGGATAAGGATCTCTACTTTGAACCGGGAACCAACTGGAACTACACAAACTCCGGATTTACACTACTAGGTATTATAATAGAAAAAGTCTCGGGAATGAGCTTCAGTGAATATCTTCAGAAAAATATTTTTACTCCTCTTGGCATGACAAAGACCTTTATTGCCTCAGGAGACAGGGTTATTCCGGGACTCGTGCCATACTATAAATCCAACGGCAAAGGGGCTTTTAAGCCGGGGCCTTATTTCAGCTTCAGTTCAATGTTTGCCGCAGGCGACTTAATCTCCTGCTGCAGCGACATGCTGAAGTGGGATGAAGCCCTATATACAGGCAAAATACTGGGTAAGGAATGGCTGAATAGGGCCTGGACTTCATATATTCTTCCGGGGGGAGAGAAAACTAACTACGGCTACGGCTGGGCGCTGGGGGAATATAAAGGAATGCATTTTATTCAGCACGACGGAATTGCGGGCTACCTTTCTGATGCCATAAGGGTCCCTGAGAAGCACCTCTTTGTCTTTATCGCCTCAAATAACGGGTCCTTAAGCCCAAATGATGCTGCAAATAAAATTGCCCTGAGGCTTCTGGGCATTAAGCCCGCAGGAGCACTGAAAATGGATAATAAAACCTTAAGTGAATATACCGGTACCTTTGAGCTAAGGCGTCCTGCGGGAAACGATTTCCGTTACGCTTCAAAAGAAAAAGTATACCGCAATATTACTCTTTCGGGGGATTCACTTTTCTCGGGATGCAAGCTTGAAGGGAAATACAGGCTTATCCCCGTAGAAAAAGACATTTTTCTTTTTGAAGCTACGGATACAAAGCTTCAGTTTTTAAGGAATGAAAAGGGGAAGATAAAAGCAGTAAGGATCTTCAGCGAGCCCGTCAATTACGGCCCTGATGACGTTGAACCTGTCCTGGAAGTGACAATATCGGAAAGAAAGTAAGTAGCAGGTAGTAATTAGTATGTAGTAAGAAGAAAAGGTGAGGGCCTTTGGGAGGCTCTCACCTTTTTATTTTTTAATGAAGCCCGGTTTTTATCGGGTTTTCAGATTCATCAAAGAACTGCTTCTGGAGTTCCAGTATGTTATTATTCTTTTTTACATTCTGAATAAGCTTTGCAAGCTGGTCAACTTCGTTATTAACCAGTATCTCACCTATTTCTTTTGTAGCAAAGCTACCGTCGCCCGCATAGTGATTAGGGAAGCGTGCATACCACCATATACCGGAGAAAGAATCCGGAAGGTCCTTCAGGCGTTTCTGGTCGTCACCGTTCTGGCTTTGGGCCTGGTCCAGGTGGACAAGGCTTCCGTTTGTAACGAGCATTTCGGAAGTTTCCGTCTCACCTGCGTGGCCGTCGTTTGTAGTTTTGCGGAGCTTCTTAACTTTTTCTGCTACCTCAGGGTTTTCCGATGGGGTGAATAGAATGACGGCGTAATCTTTTCTTTTTTCAAGCTGTGCCTGGCAGAAATACCTGAGAAAGTATGTGTTGCCGCCGTGGCCGTTTACGAGTATAATTTTCTTAATGCCGTTGCGTGAAAGCTCATCGCATGTTTCCTGAAGCATATTCCATACGAGGCTTGTGCTGTAGGCAATTGTGCCCGGCTGGTGTTTAGCTTCAAATATTTGTCCGAAATAGTACTGCGGGAAAATGATAGTATATTCCTTTTGGGCTGCGCGCGTGACAATTTCCCTTGCGTCCAGCATATCAGTTCCTAAGGGAAGGTGGGGACCGTGCTTCTCAAGAATTCCCATAGGTATTATGCAGGTCGCCTCCGACTTTTCCACGGCTTTCTTAAAATCAGGGGATGTGAGCTCCTCGTACTTTGTTGAAAGCCCTGGTGTCTGTGCAAAGGATGCACAGGAGGCTAAAAATAAAATTGCAATTATAGACAGAATATTTTTCATAATGCTTTCCTAAAAAATCTTAAAAATTCATGAGGTAATTTAAGATGTTTTACACTCAACTGCAGGAAATTAGTTTACTTTTTATAACCAAAAGTAGAATTAAAAAGTTAAGAGAATAGGAGTAGGGGGCAGGAAAGGGCTTCCTGCCCGGATAATGGTAATTTTATATTACGGCTCTATCTTTGTTCCCAGGGCTTTCAGGAACTGTTTCATCCATTCGGGGTGCGCGGGCCAGGCGGGGGCGGTAACAAGATTGCCGTCTGTAACTGCATTGTCGGCATCGGGACTTATATCGCCGTACTCGGCTCCTGCAATTTTGCATTCGGGTCCAACTGCCGGATAAGAGATCATCTTTTTACCCTTAAGCGCGTCTGCAGCGGCAAGGATCTGCGGGCCGTGGCATATTGCGGCAATGGGCTTATTCTCCTTTGCAAAATGTCTTACGATGTCGAGTACCCTGTTATTGAGCCTCAGGTATTCAGGAGCCCTTCCGCCCGGAAGGACCAGTGCGTCGTACTTTTCGGGGAGTATCTCGTTAAAGTCGGCATTGATCTTAAACCTGTGTCCCGGGAATTCGGCGTATGTCTGGTCGCCGATAAAATCATGTATCGCTGTCTTTACCGTGTCGCCCGGTTTTTTATTAGGGCATACGGTATGGACCTGATGGCCTACCATGAGAAGCATCTGATAAGGCACCATTACTTCATAATCTTCAACGAAATCACCAACAATCATGAGAATCTTTTTAACGGACATTTTGACCTCCTGTTGTTTTACTGGTTTATAACCACCCTTCCGAATGAGGAAAGTTTCTTATCCGGCAGTATTTAAAAACCGGAATGCTAATAATTTAAGAAACTCACAATAAAAAGCCAGAGAAAATTTCTCATGTGTTAATTCCCCGGGTTGCAAATAAAATGTTAAATTTTGAAACACCGGGCGGAAAATGTCTCAAAATAAAACAAATTTGTTTTTGAAAAAATCAAAGAATAATTACAAATGGGGCACATTTGGGCCTTGGTATGCAATTTGATAAATATGGTTGTTAACTGCCCAAATAGTTACAGGGAGTGCTATAATAAGAGGGAAAGGCACACCGCAATGCTTCCGTGTAATTATTCACGTTTAATAGAGGGAAATAGTGGAACAGGCTTTACAGATAAGTCCGTTTTTAATACTATTGGCGGGTTTAGTCTTTCATGCAACATCGCATCTGAATTGCGGCCCGGAAAAGACTCCCCGTTATTATATTCCCCTTGTCTATGTGCTTCTAATCACAATTTCATTTCACCTAAACAACCGTAAAAGAAATCAAAACAGATCCAAACTACTTCTAAAATCCGCCCGCTGTGAGATACCAGATAATATCAACCTCGAACTCAATAATTTCATAAATGATAACTCCTCATTTATCACTTCTTCATTACACCTGAAAACAATTTCTCGAATAGATAAAGCTTTAATGAACCTGAAGGTTACCATGCTCCTGAATCTCAGTCCGTATGAATTAAAGGATAAGTGGAAACTTAAAACCGTTTTTTGACCCTGCATTAGGAGAGGTGTTTTTAAAAGGGCAGGTTTCGCTGAGGGTTTCATTATTCAATTCTCATAAATCAACTATTCCGTAAAAATAAAACCAGGAATTATTCTTTAACAAATTCCTGAAGGGGGAAAAGAAACAGGAAGGATGAAATGGATAACACTTCTTAAGACTTGGTGATTAAATGCAAAGGCTTCCCCACCTGGGGAGGTGGAAATGAGGGAGGCTGCTGCAACAGGGAGGGTGAAAAGACCGGTGGCGTTATGGATCAGGTATATGCCACGAGAGTAAGCTGCATTTATATAACGAAATAATGAAACAATAATTTTGACAATGTTATTTAATAGGGGGTACGAAATGAAATTCGGCTACTTAAAACGTCCGGGGCAATGGCTTTGGGTTCATGGCCTGCGGAGCATTGCAAGGAAGATCTCCGGGATATTTCTCCTAGTTCTCATGTTTTTTGCTTTTGCGGGGGCAGCACAGGCACAGGATAAGGTAATCGGAGGGGTTAATCTTGGGACACTGCCCGACTATCTTTTATTTTACTCTAATGGAAGCATTGATGCAAACTGGCAGGGAGCTACGAAAGGCTTCGTCGGAAATGTTGCAATTGACGGCATTCAGGCTTCAGAGAGGACTTCGGGAGGAGTTCCATATGCCGGTACAATTTATACAAATGATGCTACTCTGGGCGCCTGGCAGGCCATTGTTGATCAGAATCCGGGACAGGCTACAGGGTCGACAGGAAACGTTGCCCTGATCTCGGGCCTGGAAGCAGATCTGGTAAGTGCTTTCCAGCAGATAAATGCGCTCCCGGCTACACCGGGTTATGAAAGTGTTTCTTCAAGTGTGCTTAATGGACTTAATACACAAAATGGTATTAATGAAGTATATGTAATAAATATTACTTCAGACTTTGGGATTTCAGATCAGTTAAACGTTACCGGCGATGCAGGTGATATATATATACTTCGCTGGGATACAGATGCAAATTTTTCAAATGGGTATCAGGGACAGGTTAAATTCCAGAGTGGTGGAGCAATTGTTCCCCATGGCGGATTAAAACCTACAAATTTCATCAGCGTTGCCGGTGATATAAATTCATCAGGCGGCGGATCAAATCCTCCTGCTCCATATCCGCAGGGCCCGCGCTACAACGATGGGCAAGGAGCTCTGATTAATGGCGGAGCAGATTTTAGCGGCGGCGGATTTTTTACCGGGTACTGGTTAACTACCGGAAGTCCGGATAATTTTGATCCGGCAACAGGATTATGGTATGGCAACACTTCACCCTTAAGTAATGGAATTTTTGTCGGCGGCTGGTACTCAATTACCGATAAGTTCAGCATGACTTCTGGAACAAGCGGAGTTTATGTTACACCTCCTCTGCCTCCTGCTTCGGCTGCAATTGGTGATTTTGTATGGCAGGATACAAACGGTAATGGTATTCAGGATAGCGGTGAACCCGGAATTTCCGGCGTAACTGTTAACCTTTATGCCTGCAACAGCAATACAGTAATGCAGACAACTACAACGGATGCCAACGGTTATTATCATTTTACTGACCTGACACCCGGTGACTACTATGTGCAGTTTGTACTGCCTTCAGGATATACTTACAGTCCAATGAATGCAGGTAGCAATGATGCAGTTGATTCAGATGCAAATCCTGCTAACGCGGGAAAGACAGGCTGCTACACATTGACAGCCGGCCAGACCAACAATACAGTTGACGCTGGTCTTGTTCCCATACCTCCTCAGCCAGCAAGTCTGGGTGACTTTGTATGGAACGATCTGAACCATAACGGAATCCAAGATGCGAATGAACCCGGCCTCTCTGGAATTCCTGTTGAACTTCACAGATGCAGTGACAACAGTCTGGTTTCCTCAACTACAACAGACGGAACAGGTCACTATCTGTTTGGCAACCTTCCTGCAGGAGGGTACTATGTGAAAGTTCTTGTTCCCACCGGGTATACTGTAAGCCCGCAGAATGTGGGAACCAATGATGCAATTGATTCAGATATTAATCAAACCACGTGGCAGACAGAATGCTACACTCTTATAGCGGGTGAGACAAATCTGACTGCTGATGCAGGCTTGTATCAAACAGTTCAGCCTGCAAGCCTGGGTGATTTCGTATGGAAAGATCTTAACAACAATGGAATTCAGGATTCAGGCGAGCCGGGAATTCCGGGCGTAACTGTTAACCTTTATGCCTGCAACAGCAATACAGTTCTGCAGACAACGACTACAGATGCCAATGGATTATACCACTTTACAGGTTTAACTCCTGGCAGCTACTACATCCAGTTTGTATTGCCTACAGGCTATCAATACAGCCCGGTGAATGTAGGTTCAAATGACGCCGTGGATTCAGATGCCAATCCGGCCGATGCCGGAAAGACAGGTTGCTACACACTTGTCTCAGGTGAAACGAACAATACGGTCGATGCTGGATTGTATCCGATTCCCCCAGCCAAGGCAAGTCTGGGCGACTTTGTATGGCTGGATACGAATATGAACGGTATTCAGGATGCCGGTGAACTGGGTCTTCCGAACATTACTGTTGAACTGCACTTGTGCGATGCAAACCATACACTTGTAAGCACAACTACAACAAATGCGAGCGGAATCTACTCATTCACCAATCTTGATCCTGGCTCATATTTCATTAAGGTTATTAAACCTGCGGACTATACAATCAGCCCGATTAACCAGGGCCTCGATGACACGAAGGACTCCGATATTGGCACTGACGGACAGTCGGCTTGCGTGACACTTGCTGCGGGTGAGACTAACCTCACTCTGGACGCAGGTATGTACCCGACTCCTCCTCAGCCAGCCTCACTAGGCGACTTCGTATGGAACGATACGAACCACAATGGCATTCAGGATGCCGGAGAACCCGGTATACCGAACGTTACAGTATATCTGTATGCCTGCAATACCACTAATGTACTGCAGTCTACTACAACTGCTTCGGACGGATCATACCACTTCACAGGGCTCAATCCGGGCAGCTATTATGTACAGTTTGTACTGCCATCGGGATATACATTTACTACTCCGAATGCCGGAGCAGATAATGTAGATTCAGATGCCATTCCGGCCGAGGCAGGAAAGACCGGCTGCTATACGCTTGTAGCCGGTGAAACAAATAATACGGTTGATGCCGGTATGTATCCCACGCCGCCAAATACTGCAAGTCTGGGCGACTTTGTATGGAACGACGTGAATCAGAACGGCGTGCAGGATGCTGGCGAACTTGGAATTCCGAACGTAACAGTTGAACTGCACAAGTGCAGCGACAACAGCCTTGTTGCTACAACAACAACAAATCCGAGCGGAATTTATTCATTCACCAATCTGGCACCTGATGGTTATTACATTAAGGTAATTGTTCCTGCCGGATACTCAATCAGTCCTGCTTACCAGGGCTCGGATCCTGCTAAGGATTCGAACATAGGTTCAGACGCCAAGTCAGGATGCATTACACTTGTGGCAGGCGAGAACAACATGACCATTGACGCAGGTCTCTATCCAACTCCTCCTGTTCCTGCTTCAATTGGCGACTTCGTATGGAATGACGCAAACCATAACGGCATTCAGGATCAGGGCGAAGCCGGAATACCGGGCGTAACTGTTAACCTGTATGCCTGCAACGGCAACACAGTACTTCAGACAACCACCACTGATGCCAGCGGTTTCTACCACTTTACAAACCTGGCTCCGGGCGGCTACTATGTACAGTTTGTGCTTCCGACAGGATACACATACAGCCCAATGAACGCCGGAACAAACGATGCAGTTGATTCAGATGCCGATCCGAATAATCTCGGAAAGACAGGATGCTACACGCTTGCTGCCGGTGAAAACAACACTACAGTTGATGCCGGTATGTACCCGACTCCGCAGGCTCCGGCTTCTTTAGGAGACTTTGTATGGCTGGATTCAAACCATAACGGAATTCAGGAAGCCGGTGAACTTGGCATTCCGAACGTTACGGTTCAGCTCTACAAGTGCAGCGATAACAGCCTTGTAGCTACAACAACTACAAACCCGAACGGAATGTACCTGTTCAGTAATCTTCCCGCAGGCGATTACTACGTAAAGGTTACTGTTCCCGCCGGATACTCTGTCAGCCCTGCAAATCAGGGGACTGATGATGCAAAGGATTCCGATATAGGAAATGACGGAAAGACTGCCTGTGTAACACTTGCCGCAGGCGAAAACAATATGACAGTTGATGCAGGGCTTTATCCTACTCCACCTGCACCGGCTTCTATCGGCGACTTTGTATGGAACGATACAAACCATAATGGTATTCAGGACCAGGGTGAAGCTGGAATTCCTGGTGTAACAGTAGAACTCTATAAGTGCAGTGATAACAGCTTTGTTGCCACAACTACAACTGATGCCAACGGAGCTTATCACTTTACAGGTTTAACTCCTGGCGGCTATTATGTTAAATTCATTCTGCCTACGGGTTACACATTCAGTCCTGTGAATGCAGGCGCTGATAATGTGGATTCGGATGCAAATCCCGCAAACATGGGGCAGACGACATGCTACACTCTCAATCCGGGAGAGACAAACAATACGGTTGATGCCGGAATGTACCCGACACCGCCTCAGCCGGCAAGCCTGGGCGATTTCGTATGGAATGATCTAAACCATAACGGAATTCAGGACTCTGGTGAACCCGGAATTTCAGGTGTAACAGTCGAACTCCATAAGTGCTCAGACAACAGCCTTGTTGCCACTACAACTACAAACGGAAGCGGGTATTATTCATTTACAAACCTGACTCCCGGCGGCTATTATATTAAGGTGAGTGTGCCTGCAGGATATTCTATCAGTCCGGCTTACCAGGGCAGCGATCCTACAAAGGATTCCAATATAGGCCTGGACGGACAATCAGCATGCATTACACTCGCTTCGGGTGAAAACAACACGACTATTGATGCCGGTCTTTATACCACACCTCCCCAGACTGCGTGCATTGGCGACTTTGTATGGAATGATGCAAACCACAATGGCATTCAGGATCAGGGCGAAGTTGGTATACCCGGTATAACAATTGAACTTCATAAGTGCAGCGATAACAGTCTGGTTGCCCAGACCGTAAGCGTGGGCAACGGATATTACTCATTCTGCGACGTTCCCGCGGGAAGCTATTATGTGAAGTTCATCACTACGGGCTGGACAGTAAGTCCTATTAACCAGGATGGCGACGATAAGGATTCTGACATCGGTCCTGACGGCAAGACCGCATGCTTTGATGTCGTTCCCGGTCAAAACAACTATACTGTTGATGCCGGTCTCTATCCGCCTACACCTGGCGGCAGCGGCTGCGTTGGCGACTTTGTATGGAATGACCTGAACCATAACGGCATTCAGGATGTCAACGAACCCGGCTTATCCGGTGTTACTGTTGAACTGCATGACTGTGCTACACATGCTCTTGTTGCAACTACTATAACAAACATGTTCGGTCATTATCAGTTCTATAACGTTCCTGCCGGAAGCTATTATGTTAAAGTTAACGTTCCGGCCGGATATAATGTAAGTCCGATTAATCAGGGTTCAAATGACGAGAAAGATTCCGACATCGGCGGAGACGGACAGAGTGCATGCTTCAATGTTGTTGCCGGCGTCTCCAATAATTCAATTGATGCCGGTCTTTATACGACTCCTCAGAACCTTGCATGCATAGGCGACTTTGTATGGCTGGATCTGAACCATAATGGAATTCAGGATCTGGGTGAACCGGGTATATTCGGCGTGTCGGTTGCCCTTTACAGGTGCAGCGATAACAGCCTGGTCGCCTGGACGACTACAAACTATTTCGGTCAGTATTCATTCCCGAATATTCCGGCCGGAGATTATTACGTGAAATTTACCGTTCCTGCGGGTTACACTGTCAGCCCGGCACTCCAGGGTGGAAATCAGGCTCTTGATTCAAATCCTGATGCAACCGGAAAGACAGCATGCTTTACTGTTGCGGGCGGTACTTCCAATGTAACAATTGATGCCGGTATGTATCCGACACCTTCCAACAAGGGATCCATCGGCGACTTTGTATGGAAAGACGTGAATGGAAACGGAATTCAGGACAACGGTGAAGTGGGAATACCTGGTGTGACGGTTGAACTGCATAAGTGCAGCGACTATAGCCTTGTTGCTACAACAACAACAGATGCTACGGGCCACTATGCATTTACAAACATCCCGGCCGGAAGCTACTTTGTAAAAGTAATTATTCCAGCCGGTTATACTGTAAGCCCGATAAACCAGGGTTCAAACGACGCTATTGATTCCGACATTGGTACTGACGGGCAGACTGCATGCTTCGATGTTGTTGGCGGAGTCAATAACAATACTATCGACGCTGGTCTCGTTCCTCCGGTCACTACGGATCTTGAAGTTCTTAAATCTGCAAGCAAGAATTTCCTGCAGTGCGATGAGAACTTTACCTATACTGTAACTGTAAAGAACAACGGTCCTGTTGCCGCAAGCTCGGTAGTGGTAACTGATCTTGAGCCGGCCGGTGCCGACTTTACAAGTGCAGTTCCTTCGCAGGGTACATATGATCCTGCAACCGGAATATGGAACGTAGGCAACCTTGCAGTTGGATCAAGCGCTACTCTGACGCTCAATGCCAAGGTTGACTGCACAGAACTCAGTTCAACCTCGCTTAATCTTAATTCTGCAGAGGGTTATAATGTGTTTGTATTTAATGATCTGAATCAGACAGGTACAAGCATTCAGGGTAAAGCTGCCGTTGGCGGAAACGCCACCATGAGCGGTTATTCGACCATAGGAGGCAGTCTTGCACCGAACAGCGGTAATGTATTAGTAGCAGGTGGTAACCTGACTCTGGTTAATGGTACGGTTTCCAATGGAAATGTTGTCTATGGCGGAACAACAAATCTGCCGCAGATGAACGTCTCGATACCGGGCGGTACACTGATACACGCAACACCAATTAACTTTACTGCAGCTCAGGCCAGCTTAAGCAGCTTGTCTGGTACACTTGCAGGTTACGGTGCCAACGGTACGACAGCATTCCAGTGGGGAAGCTTAACCCTTACCGGTTCAGACCCGATTCTGAATGTATTTAACGTATCGGGAAGCGACCTCTCAGCTGCCAATAACTTTGTAATCACTGTTCCTAATGGTTCTTACGTTGTTGTTAACATCAGCGGGCAGAACCTGACATGGGGCGGCGGTATGAGCATTAACGGCGCTGCTGCAAACCATACGATCTTTAACTTCTATCAGGCACAGGCGCTTAAGATCCAGGGTCTTAGCGTAAATGGTACAGTCCTTGCACCTCTTGCCGCTCTGGACTTCCCGTCAGGCATAATTGCAGGACAGGCCATTGTTAAATCCTTAACGGGTGCCGGACAGTTCAATAATGATCCGTTCACCGGAACAATTCCGGCTTCGAAGAGTTTCACGAACACTGCTATGCTTACCGGAAGCACGCCGGTTGATATAACAGTTGCAAACAACTCTTCAAGCGCAACAGTGACAGTAGGTACACAGCCTGGCAATGGCGGTCAGCAGCCTCCGATCTGCCAGCTTGATGGTACAATCATTACTTTCGCATTTGACTGCTGCAACATGTACGCCGCAACACAGGGTGGAAAGGTCTACAGGTCATCCGACGGCGGAAAGACATGGCAGCTCTTCAGCGAAGGCCTGAACGCTTCATATATCTGGGCCTTGACAGTTGTTGACGGAACCGTGTTCGCGGCAACAGAACAGGGTATTTATGTATTCAACGGAACGAAGTGGACTCTCGTCGGCTGCGCCAACTATGACGTCCACGACCTGGTTGGATGCAACGGTTTACTCTATGCTGCAACCTGGGGACATGGAGTTCAGATGTCAACAGACTACGGCTTGAACTGGATACCGGTTAACACCGGATTTACAACGCTTCCGTTCATCCAGGCGCTGTCTGCGGTAAACGGCTCAATTTATGCCGCTACCTTAGGTTCCGGCTTATTCAGCCTCCCGTGCGGCGGTACCTCATGGACTCAGGTAAGCACTCCGAGTCAGTCATTCTGGACCATTGCAGGATGCCAGAACTACCTCTATGCTGCAAGCTATGGCAGCGGGCTCTATCAGTCGTGCGATGGCCAGGCATGGAATCCGGTTAATTCTCTCCCGTGCCAGAACATCTACTCGGTTGATGTTTCTCCTTGCGGTAAAGTCTTCGTAAGCTCACTTATGGGCGGAGTATTCTGTTCTGCCGATAACGGTGCTACATGGACAAACCTCGGCTTCAGCGGCAGTGATGTATGCGCAGTTGTAGTTGATCCTGCAACTCAAAATGTATACCTTGGCACCAAGTCTGGTGCAGTCTATATGTTAGACGCCAGTCTGACAGCTGTTGAAGGCAAAGACAAGCTTCCGACAGAGTTCAATTTAAGCCAGAACTATCCTAACCCGTTCAACCCGTCTACCACCATCAGCTTTGCTATTCCGCAGGCTGGTAAGTATACACTTAAGGTATACGACATGCTGGGTCAGGAAGTAGCCACACTGGTTAATAAAGAACTTTCAGCCGGATATCATAAGGTTGCATTTGATGCCAGCAGAATGTCATCAGGTATGTATATTTACAGGCTTTCTGGAACCAACGTCCAGATGATCAGAAAGATGATGCTTGTGAAGTGAGTGCCAAGCGAAGCTTGGACCAATCTAATTGGGTGAGGCAGAGATAATTGCGAATTCTCTGCCAAGTCCCACTCGTGGTAAAACTCTAAAGCCACGTAGCGGGAAACCGGACCATTACTGGAAACGGTAATGGCCTAAGCGGTTTGACAAAGCACTTGTAAGAGTGTGACGCAAATGGCCGGGTTGTAATATGAATGAACACAGAGGTAGCCTCGTAAATATCATGAACAGAAGGGGACGAGCTGTTATTTCAGCGGCGAAGTCAGTATCAAAGATCTGATAAATTAGAGATGGATCTTTGACACTTCCGGGGTGTTAGTGACGACACGGTCAGACAGATGGTTCAGGAACTTGGGAAGCCCTCGCCTCAAAAGAAAGGTCCTTCCTATAAGGAAACGAAGTGGGAGGAAAAGAGGCAGGGTGGCGGATGAAGCCGTAGTACCGATTGATGGCAAAGTGCAACAGAACACTGCCGTAGGGAAGGGCTTCTGTTAAATAAGTGCAACCAAAGAAACAAAGGATGAGTGTATTGCAGAAATGCTAACAAACACAGCTAAAATTCAGGAATTTCAGAGGAAGCTAAACGAAAAGGCCAAGGCCAGTCCGAAGTTTAGGTTCTATAGCCTGTATGACAAGACATACAGACTTGACATATTGGAGGAGGCTTATCGCAGGGCTAAATCCAATGGCGGAGCCCCTGGGGTAGACGGCGTAACCTTCAGTGACATTGAGTCAAAAGGAGTAGCTGAGTACCTTTTGGAACTTCAGGCGGAGCTTAAGACAGAACAGTACAAACCGAGACCTGTCCTCAGGGTCTATATTCCGAAGGCAAACGGGAAGATGAGGCCTCTCGGGATACCCACAGTAAAGGACAGGATCGTGCAGACAGCTTTTCTGATGGTAATAGAGCCGATATTTGAGGCTGACTTTTCAGACTCAAGCTACGGTTTTAGGCCGA
>JBLMYS010000234.1:0-19729 GCA_050258415.1 Acidobacteriota bacterium
CAACACAAAAACAGAAACAGATTGATTGAAATACTTGCCGCCAATGCCGAGGCTTCTCTCAGGAAAGACGCCTTGGGATTGTTTTTAAGCGGCGAGGTAGATAGCATCCCTCCTGCTGTAAGAAAGTACAACGTGGGTTCAAAATTCGGCCTTGAAATGTACAAAAGCCTGCGCTCCGGTAAAATTGCCTTTGATGCCAGAGGTGATATAAGGGCATTAAAGACAACGATGGAAATTGCGGACCTGGCTGCAAATGAAACTGCAAATATGAGAATATTTGAGGCTACAGGATGCGGGGTTTTCCTTCTGACAGAATATAGGGAGAACCTGCATGAGTATTTTGAAATCGGAAAAGAAATTGAAACATTTTCCAGTGAAAGTGAGCTCATTGATAAAATCAATTATTATTCAACTAACGCCACGGCACGGGAAAAAATAGCCCTTCAGGGAAAAATCAGATGCCACAGTTACCATTCCATGTATCAAAAGACACGGGAATTGGACAATCTGGTAAAAGAAAGGCTTTCTTCCTTTAAGAATACCAAAACAAATCATAACGCCATGAATACGATAAATCAGAAGGAATTCTCTGTTCAACCGGTAAGCCGGCTCTTTGGTTTTGACAGGGGGAATCCCATCGACAGGTATTATATAGAAAAGTTTTTACAAAATAACCGCCGCGATATTAAAGGAACCGTCGTTGAGATTGCAGAAAATACCTATACAAAGCGCTTTGGAAACAACGTCACAGAAAGTCTGATTCTTAGTTATACTAAAGCGCCAAATGTGGATATTGTGGGTGACTTTGCTACAGGTGAGAATATCCCTAAATCCAGATTTGACTGCATTATACTCACTCAGACGATTCAGTTTATTTATGACGTTAAATCGGCTTTGCTAAATGCATATAATTCCCTGAGAGACGGAGGCACACTCCTTTTGACTGCCTCAGGAATCAGCCAGATATCCCGGTATGATATGGACAGGTGGGGAGAATTCTGGAGATTTACCGACAGGACCTTTGAGGCGTTGATAAAGGATGTCATCCCTTCGGCAGAATTTGAAATTGACACCTTTGGAAATGTGGCTGTTGCAAAGGCCTTTTTAGATGGATTGGCTTATGAGGAAATCCCACAGGATGTGCTCGACTACAAAGACCCCGATTATCAGGTCCTCCTTTCAGTTAAAATAAAAAAGAATTCAAATGTGACACATGGGTACAAAGAACTTCTTAAAAAAGAGCATCCGCATAAAGAAAATGCCCCTGTGCATAAGCAACCTGCAAAACAGGCTGACGCATATGAAGCTAATGTGCTTCTTTATCATCGTATTGCAAATGACCCCCTGGATACTCAGCTTTTGACTGTAACTCCGGAAAACTTTGATGAACATCTCAAGGTCTTAAAGAATAATTTTAACATTGTACCCCTGAGTTCTTTAATCAGATCTGTAAAAGAAAAATCTATAGAACCCAGGACGATTGCAATAACATTTGATGACGGTTATCTTGATAATTATACCTATGCACTCCCGCTGCTGGAAAAGCACAGAGTTCCGGCAACCATCTTTGTCACAGCCGGTATGGTGGGCAGCCAGGAAGAATTCTGGTGGGACGCACTTGAAAGAATCCTGTTCGTTAATAATAATCTTCCCCAAAGACTGAATCTGAGCAGTGATAAGGAAACCTATGACCTCAGCCTTGTAAGCCCAACTGATAAGTTTAAGGCCTATGAAATTATTCATTCAATATTAAAGAATCAATCGGTAAGCGAAAGAAGTGAACTTATAAACGCTCTACTGAATTGGGGAGGCCTGAGTAAAGAAGGACGCCAAAGCCACAGGATTATGAACCAGGAAGAGCTGAAGAAAATTTCCGTATCCCCCTATATTGAAATTGGTTCACATACCGTTTCACACCAGAAGCTGTCCTCTCTGGGATATAATGAACAGTACCAGGAACTGTCAAATTCCAGGACTTTACTTGAATCAATTATTAATAAACCGGTTACAACGTTGTCTTACCCGTTTGGTTCACTCGGGGATATTAATAATGATACCATAAGAGCTACAATAAATGCCGGATATATTGCGGGAATTGCTAATTATCCGGCACCTGTCAATGATTCGGCTAATTTGTTTGCAGTTCCGCGCTGGCTCGTAAGAAACTGGAATGCCGATAATTTTGTAAGGTGGATAGGATCAGCCGACAAGAATTATTTTGAAACTGAAATGCTGAAAGAGCGCAACAATAACATCATTAATTTTTTATCCAGGTGAAAAACAAACGGAAATCTGAATGAATATTACGCATATCAATACACTTGATTCTGTAGGGGGAGCTGCAAAGGTTGCCTTTAGACTTGCCGAAGAACAGTTTAAGCACGGGCACTCTTCAGGTATGCTGGTTCAGGCTAAGATTAGTACTAATGCGCCTTTCCCGGTCTATGAAGTATTTGAGAAGCATGCTAATGAGTATTTCCCTCTGGAAAAAGAGGGCCTTCAGTATTATTCATTTCAGATGAGCCATGGGCTACCTGGTAACGCTGAAGTAAGAAAAGCAGATGTGCTGCATCTGCATAATATCCATGGGGGCTACTTTAATCCCTTCTCCCTTTCCCTTCTTGCAATGATAAAGCCTGTAGTCTGGACTCTTCACGATATGCATTCTATTACCGGTCACTGTGCTCACTCGCTTGACTGCGATAAATGGCAGAATAAATGCGGTGAGTGCCCCGGGCTTGGAATTTATCCCTCAATTCCTGTTGACCGTACGGCCAGACTTTTAAAAGAAAAAAAGGACATCTACAGCAATTCATTTTTTAATGTTGTAACTCCATCTTACTGGCTCAAATCAAAATTTGAAAAGAGCATTCTAAGTGACCATTATGCCGAAGTGATTCACAACGGAATTGATACAAATCTCTTCAGGCCTATAAATAAAAAAGAAGTCAGGAAAAAATTCAAAATCCCGGAAAATATTAATATCGTGGGATGTGTAGCACACGGTGGAATAGAGAATGAATGGAAGGGGGGGTACTACATATCGGAAATATTGAAAAGTATAGTACTGAAATATCCCGATACTGTTTTTCTGAATATTGGAGCCTCGGGGCAGTCTTCAGACCCCCACATAGTCAACATTCCTTTTGTGGAAGATGAGGCAATGCTCAGTGAAATATATTCATTGCTCGACGTGTTTCTTTTTACCTCAATTGCTGAAAATTGCCCTCTCGTGATTCTTGAGGCCCTTTCCTGTGGTGTGCCCATTGTTACCTTTAATACAGGCGGAATACCTGAACTGGTTCGAAACGGACTTGACGGCTATGTTGCAGGTTACAAAAATATTGCTGAAGCAATAAAGTGCCTGGAAGTAATTCTTACAGAAAAGAATAAGAGAATAGCCTTTGGAAGCAATGCGCGTGAAAGCGCCCTTAAGCAATTTGATCACCGGATAATTGCCGGCAAATATGAGGAGATATATCAAAAGACGATCGGTGATTTCATAAAATTAAAGGAAAAGAAAAAACTGCCGGTTATTTCTTTAAGTGATATCCCTGAAGAGATTAAAACCCCGGCATTTCTTGCGGCTTATAATAAAACTGCCGGTGAGGCAGAATCCGTTAGCAAAATTAAAGAACCTGGTGTCTCCCCGAAGATGAAGTATCCCAAAATTACAGTCGTCACGCCTTCGTTTAACCAGGGTGAGTTCCTCGAAGAGTGTATTCAGTCCATCCTCGGCCAGAACTATCCCAATCTTGAATACATAATTATGGATGGGGGAAGCAGCGATAACTCTGTGGACATAATAAAAAAATATGAAAGACACCTCTACTATTGGCAGAGTAAGCCCGACGGCGGACAGTATGATGCAATTAACAGGGGTTTTGAAATGTCATCCGGAGAGATTTTGTGCTGGCTTAATTCGGATGATAAGCTGCATCCGGGAAGTTTTGAACTGGCGGCAAGGATATTTTCCTCCTTCGATAACATCAACTGGATCTCAGGCAGACATACATGCTGGAATGAAGAAGGGAAAATGAGTTTCGTAATCCCCCAAATTCCTGATATATCAAGAAAAACCTACTATGACTGGGCATTAAGAAAGGGGATTTTTATTCAGCAGGAATCTACCTTCTGGCGCCGCTCACTGTGGGAAAAGGCAGGCGGCAAACTGGCCATTTCTTACAAACTGGCAGCCGATTTCGAACTCTGGAACAGGTTTTTTCATTTCGACGATCTCTACCTTGTTGACGCCCTCCTGGGAGGCTTTAGAGTCCATATGGGACAAAAAACATCCCAGTTCATGAGACACTATATTGCAGAGGCAGAGCAGATTATTTCAGGCGAGGGAAACATTACGCGTAAACCCGAACTGATAAGAAGCGACAGCTGCAAAATAGTGACTCAGCAAATGCTCTCAAAATCAAACACGAACAAAGTTACAGAAGATAACTTCTCATATTTTACATACTCAAAATTAGATCATTTTTCATACTTCAAAAACAGTGATGTTGAACTCTATGGCGTAAAGAAAGATCCTGCGCTTTGTGAACTGAAGGTATACCAGGACTTACTCTGCTACAGTTTCATTAAAACCAACATTCCCAAAGGATCAAAAATCCTGGAAATAGGTGGCGGTCAATCCAGAGTGCTGAGAAAATTGGAGTATGAATATGAGTGCTGGAATGTGGACAAGCTGGAGGGGCTTGGTGACGGACCTACAAGCATTCACCAGGGGAATGTAAGGCTTATCAGGGATTATATAGGGAATTTTAATAAAGAACTGCCTGAAAATTATTTCGACTTTGTCTTCAGCATTTCCACACTTGAGCATGTTCCGGAAAATAACCTCACATTCAATAATATATGCCGTGATATTGAACGGGTAATGAAGACAGGAGCATTGTCATTGCATTGTTTAGATGTTGCAGCTCAGGATAATTCCGTTTGGACAAACCAGTTCCTGCAATTTATTTTTAGTAATGTTGAAACAATTAATAAATATGAACCTCTTGATAAAATTCTCATGGACCCTTACGTCTATTTTATGACGGAGGATAGTTATAACGCCGGCTGGAAAAACCTTACCGGAAAAAGCTATAAAAATTTTGGTAAGCCTGCTTCTTATAATGTTTTATGGAAAAAACAAAAGAAAATGAGAGATAGTGAAACAAAAATATCGGTGATCGTGTCAAGCTATAATGCTGAAAAGGATATCAGGAATTGCCTCTCTGATCTGGTGGCCCAAACTGTATTCGACCAGATGGAAGTTATTGTCGTAGATGCGGCTTCTCCGCAGAATGAAGGGGCTATTGTAAAAGAATTCCAGAAAAAATATAAAAATATTACTTATATCAGAACTCCTGAAAGGATTGGAGTTTATCCTGCCTGGAATATGGCAATAAAAAAAGCCAGGGGAAAGTACATTACACCTTTTAGCACCAATGACCGCCTGAGGAACAATGCATACGAAATTCTATCAAAGGCACTGGATGAAAATCCATCCGTAAGCGTGGTTTATGGTGATACCCATATTACATCAGATGAAAGTGAATCATTCGAAGAACATGTAACTGATAAAGTAATGAAATGGTCCGACTATTCGTTTATTAGTCTTCTGTTTCGTAACGGCATAGGTCCCCATCCAATGTGGAAAAGTGAATTACACCATGAGATAGGATATTTTTCCGAGGAGTATACGGCACTGGGGGATCAGGATTTCTTTTTAAGAGCCGGCCGGAAATATAAGATGCTTCATATCCCTGAATATACCGGCCTGTATTCATGGCATGATGATGCTTTGTCAATTAAGGGAAAAATTCCCGTCATTGAAAACTGGGAAATAAGAAGCCGCCATATTGCGGACTACGCGATGGAACACAATAAGGCGCTATTTCAAAAGCCACAGGTGTCAATCATAATCCCGACTTTCGATAAATTTGAGCTTCTCCATTCATGCATTTGGAGCATTATACTAAATACAAATTATCCGGCTGAACTGATAGTTGTCGACAATAACTCAAAAGACGATACTAAGGACTTCCTGCAATTTGCACAAAAGGTTTTCCCAAACCTGACTGTAATTAGCAACAAGGAAAATCTGGGATTCGCAAAGGCAAATAATCTCGCCGCAAAAAACGCAAAAGGCAAATACCTGGTTTGCCTGAATAATGATACCATCGTTCAGCCCGGATGGCTGGAGGCACTGACTGAAATTGCGGAAAATGATCCGGAAGTGGGAGCTGTTGGAAGCAAACTCATTTTTCCCGACGGTAAAATCCAGCACGCGGGCGTAGCTATTATTGATAGGAAGTACTCCCCGGATCCGCGCGACAGGTTTATTGCAACGCATATCTATTATGGCTACGATCCAAATCATCCTGATGTAAATGTCCCAAGGACATATCAGTGCCTTACGGCTGCATCGCTTCTGATAAGAAAAAATGCATTTGAAAAACTTAAAGGATATGATGAAAAATTCTGGAACGGATATGAAGACGTGGACCTGTGCTTCAGGCTCTCGGCACTGGGACTTAAGCTGGTATATCAGCCTAAGAGTCTTGTAATTCACTATGAATCACAGAGCGGCCCTGAAAGGTTCTCTAAAGTCGAGGAAAACGTTAAACTTCTTCAGTCTAGATGGGTGGGCAAAATTACCCCTGATTACATACTGGAAAAAGATGGAAATGCTTATCCAACCGGCGCAAATGTCATACGTGAATATTTCGCCCCGGGAAATAACAAATCTAATAATATAACCGTACCAAAGAGAGATAAAACCGAAACACTCGTTTCAATAATTGTATTGACTTATAACGGCTTGAAGTACAACAAGGGATTTATTAACGCCGTAATTAAGAATACTAAAACACAGTATGAAATTATTGTTGTGGATAATGCCAGCACCGATGGAACCATAGAGTACCTGAAGGGAATTGAGGAAAAGCAGAGTAATATCAAAGTTATTTATAATGAGGTTAATCTTGGATTTCCCAAGGGCATTAATCAGGCCCTGAAGGCTTCCTGTGGCAACTATGTGCTCATTGCAAATAACGATATTATAGTAACCGATGGGTGGCTGGAGAGGATGCTTGAGGTGGCTGAATCAGACGATGAAATCGGTATAGTAGGCCCCATAAGCAATTCGGTTACCGGCCTGCAGATTGATAAAAATGCAAAGTACAAAAACATGCCTGAAATGCATAAGTACGCCAAAAAACTCCGGAAACAAAATGCCGGAGAGACTCTGGAATTCCCGCGCGTGGCTTTCCTCTGTACTTTGATAAAGAAAAAAGTAATTGATACAATTGGCGGCCTCGACGAGCGCTTCAGCCCGGGAAATTTCGAGGACGACGACTTCTGCTTCCGTTCCGAAATAGCCGGCTTTAAGACGGTTATTGCAAAGGACGTCTTTATTCACCACTACGGTTCAAAGTCTTTCAAAGCTGATGGCGAAAAGAAATACACCGATCTTATTGATATAAACAGAAAGAAATTTGTGGATAAATGGGGTGTTACAGTCGAGGAGATCTGGCTAGAACAAAAACCTGCCAGGAGAAAATCGTTATCCTACCCGATCCACCGGGATGAGTTCATAGAGAAATATGAAAGAGCTCTTGTGCATTTTAGAGATGAAGAATTTGAACTGGCCGAAGAAGCTATGAAGCGTGCCCTTGAGATCTATGAAACTGAAGGGCGCACCGGCTTGGTTAATGAATATGCAAATATTCTTAAGCTCTACAGCCTTAGTTCTGATAACTTTATAAATGGCGATGCAAAAGGCGGCAGGTCCGAAGGCGTGAAGAAAAGTAAAAAGGTTTCAGCAATTGTCTCAGTCTATAACTCCGAAAAATTCATCAGGGGCTGCCTGGATGACCTCCTTGGGCAGACGCTTTACAAAAAAGGGGAGCTTGAAATTGTTTTAGTTAATACCGGCTCCAAAGAGAACGAAGAGGCAATAATTCTGGAATATAAATCAAAGTATCCGGGCATCAAATATATAAGTATAGATGAAAGGGAAACGGTTTACCAGGCCTGGAACCGAGGCATTAAGGCCTCCTCTGGCAAATATATAACGAATGCAAATACAGATGACAGGCACAGAAGTGATGCCCTGGAAATGCTTTCCGGCTGCCTGGACAAAAATGAAGATATTGACCTGGTGTATTCAGATTCATATGTCACAGAGCATGAAAATGAAACCTATGAGTCTGCAACCATCGGCGGAAAACTGGAACGCCCTGCTTATAATCCTGAACATATGCTTATAGCCTGCCTCATGGGGCCACAGCCGATGTGGAGAAAGAGTGTGCACGAGAAAATCGGCTATTTCGACGAAACCTTTATCTCAGCTGCGGATTATGAATTCTGGTGCCGGATGGCATTTGTAAATAACTCAAAAATGCTGCATATTCCGGAGTTCCTTGGCCTCTACTATTATAACCGGAACGGAATAGAAATTGGGAACAGGCCACTTAGTGAAAAGGAAAGTGACCTTATCAGGAATAAATACAAAATGATTTTGAATAATAACAAAATACAGGATGATAATTCCTTTTTTAATGAAAGTGAAACTAAAAGTAATATGGAAAATAAGATGAATAATCTAAATGTGGCATCTGGCAGAAATTCTGATATAAATATGGCAGAAGGCTTGATTGAATCCGGCAGACTGGATGAGGCCCTGGATATTCTGATGCATCTGATACAAACTGACACTGGAAATATTGACGCACTGAACGACCTTGCCGTAGTATCTATAATGGCCGGTGACTTTGATGCCGCGGCTGATTTTATAGAAAGAGTAATCAGAATTGATCCGATGAACGACGTGGCACTCGACAACATGAACTACCTCAGCAGCCTGATTGAGGAAAAAATGGGCCGGCTGAAAAGCGATTCTCAACAGAATAACTCCGAAGCCTTTGGAAAATTTGAAACAAACACTGAAACTCAAAAACCCAAGGGCCGGTACAGCGATATGATAGAGAAAGCTGAGTCGTTTATTGAAAGTGAAGACCTCGCTTCAGCCCGCAAGGTGCTGGAAGCAATACTCCTTTTGGAAGAAGGAAACCTCGATGCCTTAAATGACCTTTCAGTTGTTGAAATTATGGAAAGAAATTACCAAACAGCCGCAGAACTCCTGGAAAAGGTGATCCTTAATGATCCCCGGAATGAAGTGGCAACAGAAAACCTCCTTTTTTTACAAAGAGAACTCGATAAACTTTAACCACTTTAAGCGTATTGTAAAAATGCCCGGACTTCTTTCCTGGTAAAGGATCCGGGCTTTTATGTAATTTCATATACTTACAACTGTGCAATATTAGCCACCCCGTTTCATCCTTTTCACTGTCCATGGCAAAATTAATACCTAAAACACGCTTAATTGCCTGAAAATCCATGGCATGGCTATTGTTGTAACTTACTTATTAATTATAACAAATAAGGTCTATATATGAACCAACTGGAGACATTGTTCGGAAAGGCGTACGAATTATTTGAACAAAAAGACTTCAACCGTGCTCTCGAGACTCTTAAGGATGCAGAGAAAATACTTCCTGCCGGAGATTCCGAAAACGAGGCAAGTCTGCTGAACTTTAAGGGTTTCAATTATCTTGGTATGGATGCCCTGGAAGAAGCAAGGGACTGCTTTGAAAAATCTCTGAGCCTTAACCCTGCATCCTCTCAGGCATGCGCCGGTCTTGGCGAGGTGTTTTACCTTTGTGAGCACGACTATGAGGCAAAGGCAATGTATGAATGGGCTCTTGACTATAATAGCGAAAACATGTTTGCCAAAAAAGGCCTCGCTAAAGTCAATAAGGGACTCGGTCTTCCTGAAGACCATAACACACTCAACCTCGAAACACTGGATACCAAAAAGGAAAATTTCTATCACCTCATTGGTGAAGCGTACAAGCTCTTTTCCGAAAAGAAATTCCAGGAAGTGCTCAACAAACTAACCGAGGCGGAACTCTATTTCAACCGCAAAACGGTAAGTAAAGATTCCTCACAGAAAATATCCACCCTTGAAAACTTTAAGGGATTTAATTACCTGGCGCTTCAGGATAATGAAAATGCTAAGGCTTGTTTTGAAAATTCTCTTGAATTGAACCCTAACTCTTCACAGGCCTGTGCCGGACTTGGAGAAGTGTTCTTCTTGCAGGAGATGGAAAAGGAATCCAAAACAATGTTTGAATGGGCTGTAAAGAATAATCCGTCCAACATGTTCGCCGTTAAAGGTCTGGCAAAGGTAAATGAAATTTTAGGATACCCTGAATCACATACAACTTTATAGCAGCAAAATGTGGTTTTTGCAATGTGTAACACATACGGTGCTGAAACCACATGGCACTTCAATCTGTACTCTTAAATTATTCCGGATTTAATGAATGGATGATAAATATCAGCTTGCAGTCTCATTTTTCCAGGAAGGCCGGCTTGAGCAGGCACGGAATATTCTTTTAGAGCTGTTGAAATTTAAGAGGGATAACCTCTCGGTCCTCTTTTTCCTCTCTGTCGTTGAAGCAAAATCAGGTGACTTTAATGCTTCAACTGAATTGCTTAAAGAGGTAATAGGACTTGAACCCTCACACAAAGAGGCCCTGTATAATCTTGCCTTAAACTACCAGAACACGGGTGAAGCTGAAGCAGCGCTTGAATACTTCCTTCAGGTGCTTCAATATGACCCTGAATTTATGTCCGCACACCTGAAGGCGGCACTCCTGTACCGGCAGATCGGGAAACCGGAAAGTGCAAAGTTTCATTTCGATACTCTTATAAAAAATGATCCCTTGCTGCTTAAGGAATACCTGGAAAAGTACGACCAGCATATTGAACTTGAAAGCCAGCTCTTGCTTTCAAACGCGGTCCGCTTTTATGAAAATCAGGAATACAGGAAAGCCAGAAATATGCTGATGAATATTCTTGAGACTGAGCCCGATAACCTGCATGCTCTCAGTATTATGGGGAGCGTATGCTTCAGGATGAAAGAGTATGAGGAGGCACTTAAGGCATATAACCGGCTCTTTGAGCAAAATATAAGGACGGATAATATACTCTTTAATGCCGGCTTATGTTATCAGAGTCTTAAAAATAGAAGCAGGGCGGCAGAATTCTATAAGGCTGCGCTTGAAATTAATCCCCGTTGCCTTGAGGCACTGAATAACCTCGCCCTTATGTACTCATCTGTCGGTAAACACACTGAAGCAAAGGCTCTTCTTGAAAGGGCGTTAAAAGCAGATGAAAATTACCTGACCGCAAAAATAAACCTGTGCACAGTTAATGCCGATCTGAACTTATTCGACCAGACTATCCGCGATTGTGAAAGCATATTAAACCACCCGGATGCAAAGCAAGACAGTTCCATCAGGGCCCTGGCCTACGGAAACAAAGGCTATGCGCTGTTCCGAAGCGGAAGAAACAAAGAGGCAATTAAATTTTTTGATCTTGCCATTTCGGAAAATCCATCACATCAGAATGCCCACTTTAATAAGGGGCTTGCCCTAATGATGGAGGGAGAGCTTCCTGAAGGCCTGAAGGAATATGAGTGGAGAAAGCTCAGGGAAGAATGGGCGCTCAATAGAAAAGTACTTAAACCTCTTGAAAAAGATTCTTCATTGGATGGTAAAACGGTCCTCGTTTTTGGAGAACAGGGACTTGGAGACGTAATCCAGTTTGCAAGGTTTATTCCCGCGCTCAAGAAAAAAAACTGCAACGTAATCCTTGAATGCGAAAAATCTCTGTGGAATATATTTAAGGAAACAGAGGGTATTGATAAGCTTGTGGAAAGAAACTTCAGCTCCCATCCTGATGTGCATTTTGATTACGAGGTCTTCTTAATCAGCCTTCTTCTTTATCTGGATACCACAATAGAAAAAATACCGCCTCCGGCGAATTTACACGTCAGTTCTGAAAGCCAGGAAAAATGGAATAATTTACTAAAAGAATATGAAGGCTTTAAGATTGGAATTGTGTGGGCTGGCAATCCCCAGCATAGTAACGACAGGAACAGATCCTGCAGACTTAAGAATTTCCAGAGTCTTCTACATATAGGCGGACTTTCATTCTTCAGCCTGCAAAAAGAAGACCGGATGAATGAAATGCCTGAATTTCAAGACAGGATCACTGACCTTAACCAGTATGGCCTGAACGATTTTGAAGACACCGCGGCGGCAATCAAATGTCTTGATCTGGTAATAACAGTCGATACATCCATAGCACATCTTGCCGGTTCTTTGGGCAAGCCGGTCTGGATACTCTTAACCTATGTGCCCGACTGGCGCTGGTTGCTCGGGCGCGGGGATTCCCCCTGGTATCCTTCCGCAAGGCTCTTCAGGCAAAAGTCTGTCGGCAACTGGGAGAACGTTTTTGATGAACTCCGTATTGCCCTGGATGAGCTGCTGAGGAAAAATAATGAAATTAACAATCCTGCAATAATAGAAAATAAACCCGACATAATGAATTCTAAACCAATATTCCTCTCTCTTACGAAGGGAGAAAATTTCGGATGGGGTGTCGTAAGTAATAACCTGCGAAAAGAACTCCCTGCGTTTATTCAATTCGAGGACCTGATCCGCAATGACCCGAGATATTCCGGCATTCTGCCCGGAAAGGTGCTGCATATTTTAAGAAATGCCGACTTTAGTACTTCAAACGGGCACTGGGGCGAGAATAATTACGGTATGGCTGTATTTGAAACAGAGCTTCCTAAAGAAGCAATTGAAAAAGCACGCGACTACGACCTCATTATTGCAGCTTCAAAATGGAATGAGGAAAAGCTAAAATCTTACGGCATATTAAACTCCGCAACAGCTATTCAGGGTATCGATCCCGAAATGTTTTATCCGGAGCCTGAGCCAAAGTATAATGATGAGCTTTTTGTCATCTTCTCCGGCGGGAAATTTGAACTCAGAAAAAGTCAGGATATTGTAATTAAAGCCGTTCAGATCCTGCAGCAGAAATATCCCGATATTGTATTTATGAATGCCTGGTATAATATGTGGGCGCAAAGCATTTTGCCAATGAAAAACTCCAGGTATATCAACTTTGAATGGGCCGACGGCGATTGGATGGAGTTTATTACTCACCTTTTGAAAATTAACGGCCTCGATATGAACAGGGTCATTTCATTGCCCCTGGTTCCAAACGAAAAGCTTCGCGAGATCTATCTTAAGACCGATATAGGCCTGTTCCCAAACCGCTGCGAAGGGGGAACCAACCTTGTAATGATGGAATATATGGCCTGCGGCAGGCCTGTTATAGCTTCGTTTACTTCGGGACATAAGGACGTTCTTACTGATGAAACTTCATACTCCTTGAAGACATTGAGCGAATATAAAATACTTGACCAGGCAAACGGGCTCCTTACCACATGGGAAGAACCCAGCCTGGATGAAATTATTGCCGCTGTAGAGTACGCATACCATAACAGGGAAAGTATCAGACAAAAAGGAATGCGGGCTTCCGAATTTATGAAAGGCTTTACGTGGAAACATACTGCTGAAAAAATTGCCCGGCTGATGAAATGATTTTACTTCAAAGTACAGGTACTTACAATTGCGGAATATTGACCAATTTTTGCCCCTTAAAGCGCAAAAGATGCCGCAATTCGGCCCTTTTAAACGGCTTTTCTTTATGGCATATCTCTTGCATGTATGTAGAAGTTGAATTTAATAAAGAGAAAAAGGTTGCCTGATTTAACATTAAGCATGATCGTGAAAAATGAAGAAAAGTATCTTCAGGGGTGCCTTGAATCGGTCAGGGAGATCGTTGATGAGATCGTTGTGGTAGATACTGGCTCAACCGACGCTACCATAGAAATTGCCCGAAGCTACGGCGCAAAGGTACTTCACTTCGACTGGATACAGGATTTTGCCGCGGCCAGAAACTTTGCCCTGAAGAATTCAACGGGACGCTGGATACTTTACCTCGACGCTGATGAAAGGCTTGTCGAAAAATCAATCCCTCTTTTAAGAAATATTATCAGGCAGAATTCTAAAACGGGCTACAACTGTATCGTAAACAGCCCCGACCCCATTACCGGAAAACCTAACTATATGAGGTATCAGAGATTGTTCCTGAATAATCCCCGGATTGAATTCAGGGGAACAATCCACGAGCAGATCGCTGAATCTCTCATTGAAGAAAAATATAAAATTGTCAATTCCGATATAGAAATACTGCACCTGGGATACAATATTTCAAAGGACGCCCTGAAAGCAAAAGCACAAAGAAATCTGGAATACCTGATTAAAGAAATTAAGGCAAAACCTACTGCATACAACAATTTCCAGCTGGCACAGACATACGCTGTACTCGATGACAAGGAAAATGCTGTGGAATTTTTCAGAAGGACTCTTTCGGCCAAAGATGCAACTTACTTTATGAAGTCCCATGCCTGCAGGTTTATTGCTTCTTATCTTTCGGAAAAAGACAGGTTGAAAGAGGCTTTGGAGTATGGCCTTCAGGGACTGCAGTATGACAGCCGCCAGCCGCTTCTTAATATGGTTCTTGCAAAAATATGCCTTAAGATGGGTGACGGCATGAGTGCCCTTAAGTTCTGCCGCTCTTCACTTGACGCAAACAGAATGCCTAAGACCAAGGATTACGAAATATATGTTAACGATAAGCTGATAATTTATCTGGGGCTTAAGGCCTCGGTTATAGCTGACAATAAGGCTGAGTTCAATTACTACTTTAATGAGCTGCATAAGACCGACAGCAATGAAGCCGGCGCTAACGACTTTCTGAATGCTGTAAAGGCTCTTTTCTTAAACGAAGAAATTAATGCTTCAATACTCGGAAAAATTGGAAATATAACAGATGAGAACAGCTTCGAACTTATAATTGCGCTTATAGATAAATATACACTGAAGAAAAACAAGTTTCAGCTGCTTCAGGCTGTTCCCCTGAAATTAAGAGACAGCTTCCATTATCATAATTCGCTCGGGCTTTCCTATTTTGAAAATGGTATGGAAAAGGAAGCTCTCAATGCATTTGAAACGTCTTTATCTTACGGAATCAGGGATCCGGCTTCAGTATTCTTCATGATCTCAATGTACGTCAACTCAGGTGATTTTATTAAAACAGATAAGCTTCTTTCAAAAGCGGAAAACTCATTTGAACACCTGCCGGAGGTTGCGGCAAAATTAAAAATGGTAAAAAAACAGATTCAGGAGTTCATAAATTAAATTCTTATACTATAAACTAAGTACACGGAGGTAATAATGTCTACATTTCAAATCAATACGAACATTGGTGCGCTGGATGCATACAATGCTCTGAACAAGACCAACGCTGAGAGCATGAAGGCTCAGCTTCGTCTTGCATCAAGAAAAAGAATCAACTCTGTTGCCGATGACGTATCAGGCTACAACGTTGGAAAGTCGCTTGATTCAAAAGTTCAGCTCATGAAATCAGCCCAGGGTAACATCGGTTCAGCTAAGAACATGCTTTCAACAGCTGAAAGTGCCCTTCAGCAGATTAAAGATAAGCTGACTCAGATCAGAAGCTATGTTGCCGATGCAACCGATCCAACAAAAGACAGAACAGCTCTTGCTGATAACATCAAGTCTTTGGGTCAGGAAATTTCAAACATCATGTACTCAACTAAGTTCAACAACACACAGCTTTTGTCTGGTACTTCTGCACTCTCCTCAGTTGGTACAGGCGGCGTCGGTACGAGCGCAAGCCTGGGATCACTTGCTAACTCATTTACATTCCAGACAGGTGCTGACTCTTTCGACAGAATTAATCTTGATTTCGCCAGCGGACTTGCAAGCTCAGTTGGTACATCGATTTCAAACAGCGGTTTCTCGCTTTCAGTTGCTACAGACATTGCAACTGCACTCAACAGCTTCGCTGCTCTGACGAATACAGATGATGCTACTTCAGCTCAGCTGATCGCTAACCTGGCCAGCGTTACTTCTATGACTTCCGGACAGGCCGACGTATCCTCCACAATCGGAAAGTTTGAGAAACTGGTCTCGGATTCATTAGGAAAGATCGGTAACTTCCAGCAGAGACTTGATGTAAAGGATGAGTACTTAACATCAGCTATCTCAAACGCACAGGCAAGTGTAAGCCGTCTGTTCGACGCCGATATGGCAATGGAACAGCTTAATGCTACAAAGGCTCAGATTGGCGGACAGGTGGCAACCTCAATGCTCAGCCAGCTTAACTCTGCTCCTCAGAACATAATGCAGCTCTTCAGATAATCCTAAAATCGGATGATCTTCAAATGGGGCACGCTGATTAAAAAGCGTGCCTTTATTTTTTTAAATCCTTCTTTTCTGACTTCCTTATAAAAAATTAAAATCTTTTTAATTTTCTGGTACTAAACTTTTAATTTAAGGTGCCGATAGTAATATTGAGAATTAGATCTCATAATTCAAATTCAAACAAACACGGGCATGGACGCCCGTAAAAAAGAAACAGACAAAATACATGGAGGTATTTTATGTCATCTTTTCAGATTAACACTAATATTGGCGCATTAAACGCTTACAACGCTCTTAACAAAGCTAATGCTGAAACTCAGAACGCTCAGCTTCGTCTGGCAACCAGAAAAAGAATCAACTCTGTTGCCGATGACGTATCAGGCTACAACGTTGGAAAGTCGCTTGATTCAAAAGTTCAGCTCATGAAATCAGCTCAGGGTAACATCGGTTCAGCTAAGAACATGCTTTCAACAGCTGAAAGTGCCCTTCAGCAGATTAAAGATAAGCTGACTCAGATCAGAAGCTATGTTGCTGACTCAACTGACCCTACAAAAGACAGAACAGCTCTTGCTGATAACATTAAGTCTTTGGGACAGGAAATTGGAAGTATTCTTTATTCAACCAAGTTCAACAACACACAGATTCTCTCTGGTACAACGGCTCTTTCTTCAGTTGGCTCTGGTGGCGTTGGTTACTCGGCAACTCTGGGATCACTTGCTAACTCATTTACATTCCAGACAGGTGCTGACTCTGGTGATAGAATTAACCTCGACTTTGCAAGCAGCCTTGCAAGCTCAGTTGGTACATCGATTTCAAACAGCGGTTTCTCTTTGTCTGTTGCTACCGACGTCGCAGCAGCTCTGAACAGCTTCGCTGCCTTGACAACTACTGATGATGCCACTTCAGCTGAGGCAATTGCTAACCTGGCAAGTGTTACTTCTATGACTTCAGGTAAGGCTGACGTAAGTTCAGCTCTTGGTAAGTTCGAAAAGATCATCGGTGATGCTTTAGGAAAGATCGGTAACTTCCAGCAGAGACTTGATGTAAAGGACGAGTACTTAACATCAGCTATCTCAAATGCTCAGGCAAGTGTAAGCCGTCTGTTCGACGCCGATATGGCAATGGAACAGCTTAATGCTACAAAGTCTCAGATAGGTTCTCAGGTAGCTACTTCAATGCTCAGCCAGCTTAACTCAGCTCCTCAGAACGTTCTTCAGCTCTTTAGGTAATAGTTAAATCAAACTGTTAATCAGTAAGGTTTAATTCTCACACATTGCATGCCCTCCTCTTCAAAAGGGAGGAGGGCTGTTCTAAAACATTAACATTTTTCATTGGGAACTATTTATGTATAGCAGCTCGGCATATGCGCGTCCGGCTTATAATAAAGCCAACCAGTATCTGGCAAAGGAAATTCTTGAGGCAACACCGCAACAGCTTTTGATTAAAATCTATGACTTCGCGATTGTTAACTGCCAGAAGCACGATTTGGTGAGGACTAACAATGCAATTCAGGAACTTATTAACTCTCTTAGCTTTGACAGGCCTGACGTCAGTGAAATTTCTACCGGCCTGCTGCGCCTCTACAAGTTCTGCCAGGACCAGATGAGACAACAGAATTATGAGGTAGTCTTAAAAATTCTCTCGGAACTCAGGGATACCTGGATCAGTGCATTTGAAAAAGTAAAAATTGCGAAATAAGAATTCTATTACGACCAAACTGAGGTGAATTTAACATGGCTATCGATGCATTAACAAGCTCAGGCATTGATTCTTTAATCAGCAGCTATACTGCTTCAGAGCAAAGCAGAATGATAGCTCCTCTGGTTACAAGAAAATCAAGCTATGAAAATAAGATCTCAACATATACAACTTTAAGCTCAAAACTCGACTCCTTAAAATCGCAGCTGAACGATCTTAAAGCTACAGGCAGCAGCTCACTTTTTGTTCCGTCAATGACTGCTTCGCTTTCCAGCAGCTCATTTATGTCTGTCTCGGCCTCCTCAAAAGCTACCCCGGGCAGCTATACTATGCGGGTTCAACAGCTGGCAAAGAACGACATTACTGTATCAAAACAGGACCTGTCCTCAGCGGCAAAACTGGCAAACGGGACCTATAACTTCCAGATTGTTTCTGGAACCACTACAAAAGACATAAGTGTAACAATTGACGACACGGTAACTGACTTTAAGAGCTCACTGCAGAAAATAAAGGATGCCATTAATTCCCAGGCATCCGACATAGTCTCAGCCGCGGCATTTTCGCCCGATAGCACTACAAGCCGGCTTTCAATTACGGCTAAGAACATGGGTGTGGATAACCAGATCGTCCTTCAGGAAAAAGATACTACGTCTTCAGACATTCTGGGTTACATGGGATATTCTTTGAACGCTGGCACTCCGCCTACGGTTGACCGCGATACTACGGTGAGTGATGGAACTTCAGGCTATATCTATGACAGCAGCCTCCTGAATGCTAAATTTAACTTTAACGGACTGGATTTCCAGAGAAGTACAAATTCCATCAATGACGCTGTCGATGGCCTTACCTTTAATCTTACTGCCGAGATGAAGGACACCGACCCGAATGTTAATATTTCGGTTTCTACATCCACCTCTTCAGTAAGATCAAAAATTGAAAACTTTGTCACAAAGTTTAACGAAATTTACTACTATCTTAAAACCAACAGCTCCACTACTACAACTTCCCGTGGTGCCCTGGCAGGGGACGCTACTACGTTGTCGCTTCTGCAAAGCATGACTAACGCCGCATACACGAGGGTTGATGGAATTTCTTCCGGTGCGCCTAACCGCCTGGGCGATCTGGGAATATCGTTTACAGCTACCGGGGGACTATCCATTACCGACAGCTCGAAACTCGACAGCAAGATTTCAAGCAATTTAAGTGACGTTGGAGCTATCTTTAATTCCACCAACGGTATTGCCACTACTCTATTTAGCCAGGTAGACCGCTATGTTGGAACTACCGGGTATTTGGCCAAAGCCAATGACTCATACAATAATACCGTAAAGGATCTGGCCGGCAAGATCACTGCCAAGCAGACAAGCATCGATAAAAGTGCCGAGGTGCTCAGAAACAAGTACGAGACACTCCAGACACAGCTGGCAAACCTCCTTTCAACTTCAAGCTGGTTCAGCAGTACGGCGGCTAGCGATTCCGGGAGCTACTTCTAAAGATGAACCCCCTGGAATTGAAAATAAATGAAATAAGCTCCGTTTTACAGGACCTGCTTGTTTTATTAGACGGGCTGAATGACGAGAACTTTTTTGCCCAAATGGCCGAATTTAACGCTAAAACAAGCAGAATTGATGAGCTTAAACTCCAGCTTAAAACAACCTATGAACCGGAAATATTGCGCCAGTATGAACCGGGACTCATTAAATTGACTAAACAATTGTCAAATAAATTCGATAATATTATTACTAAGGTTAAAACTGAACAGAACGCTATCGGTCTGGAACTTAAAAATATCCAAAATAAAAAGAAATTAGTAA
>JBLMYS010000235.1:0-21758 GCA_050258415.1 Acidobacteriota bacterium
TGACTATAGCTAGGGGGAAACACCTCTTCCCATTCCGAACAGAGAAGTTAAGCCCCTATACGCCGATGGTACTGCATTATCTCGATGTGGGAGAGTAGGAAGTCGCCAGGATTTTATTTTACAGCCCTTTTCCTTTGGAAAAGGGCTTTTTTTTTGTCCCTAGTTGTTGTTCAACACTTCTTGCCATATCATATTTAAGTTTCATTATCACTTCCTTTTATCTATTAAATCTGATTTTATCTATGTATTTACAGGCATAAAAAAACCGCTCCGGCATTTAGCAGAAGCGGTTTATTATATTTAGTATCTTACTTATTTATGAGTCTTATTTCTTCGCAGTATCTTCGTTGTATTTTATATCCATATCATAGTTCCATTTGTCGAAATAAAGGTTCCCGCCTTTCCACTCAACTTCACCTCTCTGGAAATCAACTGTCTCACTTCTCGGGAATTCTTTTTTGGGGCTTAAATCTTTTGAATAATCATCGTTTACTGCGTATCTGTATGAATCAAGTCCGTTTGTATAAAAGAATTTTACTTTATCATCTTTAGAATAGTCCTGAATTCCAAATGACTGGTCAACTGGTACCCAGCCATATCCTTCAAAATAAGCTTCACACCAGTCGTGCAGGTTTACTTCAACGGGATGCATCATCCAGCCGCTCTGCCATTTTGTTGGTATGCCGTTATATCTTGCCAGAGTCATGAATAAGAGCGTCTTAATACCGCAGTCGCCATGACGGTTTTTAAGCGCATATTCCGGAATGTTTTCAATGGTTGAATACTCGCGGGCACCGGCCCATGGAATATTGTCGTTAATCCACTTAAAAATGAGCCTTGCCTTCAAATAAGGATTTGTTTCTTTGCCTACAATCTGCTTTGAAAGCTTTTTAATGTTATCAGAAAACACAATGTGAGGATCCCGTTCAGAAGTATATGTCTTATATAATTCAGATGACTTATCATACGGCTTTATTTTCCCCGGGGCAATGTTGAACCATTCGGATGAGCACGTATAGGAAAGTTCCATCCTGAATACAGTCGGTTTATCCTTTACGGCCTCCTTTTCCATGTATAAGGTTCTCTGAAGATTTTCATTATCTGAAAGTATATAATTATGATCGTTTACGGATAAAAGCTTAATATCTGTCTGCCTGGAATTACCCTCTCTGGGGTAGGGGAGCCAGCATCTGATAGTTTCTCCATCAGGAACAACGTTCGGTTTAACAGTCAGCGTATATATAATGTGCATTTTTACCGGATCAACAAGCTTTTTACTCCCTTCATCAGAATCCTTTACAATCTGAGGCACGTGGCTGCTCAGAAAGTTCTTCAAGGCGTCCTGAGAAGGATCAACTTTTTCTTTCTGAAGCTTTGCTTTCTTGTTTATCAGGAAGAGATTTGAAGCTGCACGGTTAAAATATCTTTTCTGCCCGTCAATAACCTTCGATTCAAGTGAATAATCCTTTTCCCATTTCTCCAGCATTTTGTTATCAGCATCGGGATAATATTTCTTTACATATTTGAGGATGTCATCGGAAGTCTTCTGAAAGTCGAGCCTGATCCTTTCCATTTTGTCTTTTTCAAATTTGGCCTCATTTACCTCGGCAACGCTAAGCGAATTAGAAGCAATAAGGGAATCGATCATTTTAGAAGCCTTAGTAAAATTGCCTTGAGAGATCTCCTTCTTAATGGAAGAAAATTTACCCGGAGAAGCAAACAAGCTAGAGGCTATAAGTAAAAAAGAGATTAGTTTTTTCATACGGTTTCCACTTTTTCTGTTTGTTTAGAAGATTTTGGATCTATTGTTTGTAAAATAAATTCCACAAATTCCCGGAAGGCTCCATCACCCCCGCGACGCTTGCAGACGTAGTCGACCATCTCAATTATTTCATCCATTGCATCTGAAGGCGCTGCCGTGAGCCCTGAGCTCTGGAGGATTTCAATGTCGTTTACATCATCGCCAATAAAAGCGATGTTTTCATATTTAAGATTTCTTAACGTACAGATTTCATCCAGGACCTGCTTTTTATCCCTGATACCGATGTAAATAAGATCAAGCTTCAGGCGCTGCCCACGGGCCGTGATTATCTCGGAATTATCGCCGCTTACGATGCCGGTTTCAATTCCACGTTCTCTAAGCCTGTTAACGCCCATGCCGTCTTTTACATTAAAGCGTTTCATAACCATGCCATCCGCAGTATAGTAAAGGCCACCGTCGGTCCAGACTCCGTCTATATCGGTCAGAACGAGTTTAATTTTCCTTATCTTTTCCAGATTAAACATTTCGGGTTTAGTCAAATTCTGCTCCTTTTCCCACATTATTATTTTGAAAAAGTAAACTACAAAAAGAAAAAGTAATTTTCCTGCTCAAATTAAATACTGAAACTTAAAGTTAGCCCTAAAGGATGAGAAAAATTTGTTAAAATTATCGGGAATAATATGTAATTTTGTAAAATGAAATTAAACTGTAAAAAAATATATAAATATAGAAAACCGGAGAAGGTAAAATAATGCAGATTTATAATACTTTGACCAGAAAAAAAGAAGAATTTATTCCACAGAACCCGCCTGAAGTTACAATGTATGTATGCGGCCCCACGGTTTACGACCTGTTCCATATTGGCAATGCACGGTCGTTTATCATGGCTGACATCATAAGGCGCTACCTGGAATACAAAGGCTATAAGGTGAAGTACGCAATGAATCTGACTGATATTGACGACAAGATAATCAGGAAATCGAACCAGGAAAATACTGACGCTAAAACAGTGGCAGAAAAGTACATCTCTGCGTTTTTTGAGGATACGGGAAAGCTCAATATCCAAAAAGCTGATATTTATCCGAAGGCCACCGAGCACATTGGGGATATTATTGCAATGATAAAGGAGCTTGAAGATAAAGGTTTTGCATACAATGTTGACGGAAACGTGTTCTATGATGTTTCGAAATTTACCGGCTATGGAAAATTAAGCGGCAAAAAAATCGATGAACTTGAGGCCGGTGCCCGCATAGAAATTAACGAGGAAAAAAGAAACCCTCTCGACTTTTCCTTGTGGAAAAAAGCAAAAGAAGGGGAACCATTCTGGGAAAGCCCATGGGGTAAAGGCCGCCCGGGCTGGCATATCGAATGCTCAGCCATGAGCACAAAGCACCTGGGTGAAACAATAGACATCCATGCCGGCGGAAGTGACCTGATATTCCCGCACCATGAGAATGAAATAGCACAGTCGGAAGCCGCTCACGGGGGGCACCAGTTTGTAAAATACTGGATACACTTCGGATTCCTGAATATTCAGAATGAAAAAATGTCAAAGTCACTGGGTAATTTCTTTACCGCAAGAGATGTGCTGGCAAGATATTCACCTGAGACAATAAGGCTATTCTTTGCACAGACGCATTACGCTGGCCCCTTAAATTTCAGTGAAGAGCTCCTGCAGTCGGCTCAGAAGGGTCTTGAGAAGATAATAAACCTTGTTGAAAAGGCGGACGAGGAGATCAGCTCGGATAATAAGGGGGAAATGCCGGAACTCGATATCGTTAAATTCAAAAGAGATTTTGAAGCTGCGATGGATGATGATTTTAACACTCCGCAGGCAACGGCCGTTATATTTGATTTTGTAAGGGAAGCCAACCGTGCTGCCCAGCAGACTGAGAACGTGGACAGCCGGTACTACAAAAATGTGCGTGAATTTTTAACTGAAACAGCTCAGAATGTGCTGGGAATTATCAGTTCAGAATCAGGTGCAAAGAGTGAGGGCCCGTCACTCGAAAATGAGCTCGTGGAACTCCTCATCAGACTCAGGCTTAAAGCCAGGCAAGAGAAGAACTTCAAGCTTTCTGATGAGATACGCGATGAGCTAAAGAAGCTGGGAATAGTTCTGCAGGACCAGAAGGATAAGACAACATTTAAGAAGGTAAAAGAGGCTTAAAAATAAAAGCTCTCCGGCTCTTGCTTTTACGGAAAATTTTAGCGTTTATTGCCCCATAAATTATAAATCCTGAAAGTATGAAGACTCATTATATAATTATAGTAATAGTTCTGCTCATAGCTGCTTATTTTCTAAAGCAATACGTCTTTAATATATATGAAGTAACCTTCAGCCTTTCGCCAAAAGCGCTCTATGCCGACGGGGAATCGACAATCAGGATTGAGGCTGTTCCTGTAAATGCATTCGGCTTCAGGGCCCCTTTAAGAAAAGTTGCAGTTGTCTTTGATATCATGGAAGGCAAGGACCTCATTGAAGTGGTAAACAGTGACCTTCCGGACGGCGTTCTTATTCTTAAGTCCAGGGCGGGCTCAGGTAAAGTTGTCATTAGGGCCAGATCGGAATTTCAGTTGTTGCCCGCAATAATAGAAATTCCGGTACTTTCAAGTATGGCCTGAAAAGGCCAAAAGGTGCATAAATTCTGAAATTGAAATAAATAGCCAGTTCATTCATGTGTAGGGGTTAGGCCATGAAACTTACAGCAGTTTTAACATTATTTTTCCTTTTACTCCCAGTTGCAGTTTTTCCGCAGGGTCTGGCAGGCTCGGAAGCCGAAAGTGAATCGGAGTATCTGATCGACATGCCTACAGCTGGTGTACTGGAAAAAGGTCGCGTGGGCGTAAATTTTTACATGATGCCGGCCGGAGTTGTAATGTCCAGGCTTGAGGTTGGAGCTTTTAAGGATTTCAGCTTCGGTATTTCCTACGGAGCTGCCAATTTTATCGGTACGGGGAGCCCTTTATGGTATAAACTGCCAGGCGTGAGCCTGAAAGTAAAAGTAATTGAAGAATCAAATGGATTTCCAGCCCTGGCCCTGGGCTTTGATTCGCAGGGGAAGGGTGAATTCATTAAAATAAATGAAGATAAGGAAATAGATCGTTTCAGGGTGAAATCACCCGGCTTTTACGCTTCGGCATCCAAAAATTTTCAGTTTCTGGGCTATTTCAGTCTCCACGGCACACTTAACTACTCACTGGAAAGGGAGGATGGCGACAAGGATCTGAACTTTTCTATGGGCTTTGAGAAGACAATCGGTTCCAGGCTTTCTTTAATAGCTGAGTACGATTTTGCAATAAATGACAACACGGCAAATGCACTCGGAGACGGGAACGGATACTTAAATGCCGGTGTAAGATGGTCATTAAGTGAGAATTTTACGGTAGGTTTTGATTTAAGGGACCTCCTTAATAATAAAAAACTAAATGCCGGAACAGCAGACCGCGCATTAAATGTTCAATTTGTGAATCCAATCTTCTAATACTGTTGTATAATACTGTATAAAAAACAGTACAAGGCAGTTCACTCTTTGCTACACATCCCGGGAATTATTCTCCATTTTTCTCTGGAAACGGGGAATTATAGCAGGCATATTAATTGTTCTTCTATATGAAGGTGAAGTTTAAAAGGTGGCGATATGAAAAATTTGAAATATTTAATTTTAATGATCCTTCTTGTCTCTTTTGCCGGCCTTTATGGATGTTACACACAGGTTGCCACAAGTGACGGGAGATACTCTAAAAGGTATCACGAGAGAGATTACGAAGATTCCTACGGGCAGAGGGACAGCAGCCTTTACGGCTACGACAACCAGGATAATGATACAAGCTATTATCCCGGGGGCGCTACAATAAACAATTACTACCTCTACGGTGATTACTACCGTCCATTTTACAGAAGATATTATTGGGGATACCACCCCGGAATCAACATAGGTATCTCCTGGGGGTGGAACGATCCATGGAATGATCCCTGGGCATGGTCGGGCTGGTACGACAACTATTATGACCCGTTCTATTCTCCATACTACAATTATCCTTATTTCTATCCGCCCTATTACGGCTCTTACTGGGGATCAGGCTATGGACATTACTACGGATGGGGTAACTGGGGCAGCTATAAATACCGTACCGGAAGTTACCCGAAATCGAGATTTAATGAAGGAGGCCGCAGTACCGTTGGTCTAAGAAATCGGGATCTTATCTCACCTACAAGGAATACCACAGGCAGAAGCCTTTTTAAGACAAGAACACAGACTGACACGAGAAACATTGCCCCAGGAACAAGAAATGGGGAAGTAAGAAGCAGAGAGCAGCAGAGGAGTACTACTTTAAGGAAAGGGAACAGTAATGCTCCGGATAATCAGCAGAAGCCGGTTTACAGAAGGGACAGACAGAGGACAAATTCAGGCAGCTATAACCGCCCCCGCAATGAGGGCAACAGGAATACGGAACAAAGACGCGAAGGAAATAACAGAGGAAATTCTGAAAGAAGAAGATCCAATTATTACAATTACTACTGGCCTGATCAGCAGAGGGGAGGCAATCATGCTCCACAATATAATCCCCCCACGCAGCAGCAGTACAATCCTCCGCGCAGGGAGTCCAGAGACAATGGAACCAGAAACTACAACCCTCCGCAATCACGGGGTGACAATGGTTCAAGAGGAGGTAATCCCCCGCAGTCCAGAAACAGCGGTTCAAGGAACAGTGGTGGAAATGATAACGGAAGAAGAAGGTAAAGAATGCGACTTAAAATATATATACCGGTTTTGATTACAGCGGCGCTTTCGGTATTAAGCGGATGCTATACGGTAATCGAACATCCTGATGTTCAGGCTAAG
The DNA here is from genome assembly GCA_050258415.1 of Acidobacteriota bacterium. Taxonomy (GTDB): domain Bacteria; phylum Bacteroidota; class Ignavibacteria; order Ignavibacteriales; family SURF-24; genus JAAXKN01. Next base: position 6,610 of record JBLMYS010000235.1, read on the forward strand.
GATGAAAACGGTTACACATACAACAGCAAAGTTTATTTTTACGACGACTGTGCCAGCTGTCATACAGACAAAGAGCATCAGAGGCAGATGGTACCAAGTGAGCACCTTTCGATGTTCAAGGCTCATGACGACACAGCCTACGATAACGGATATTACCAAGAGGACGGGTATTATTCTGATCAGTATTATTATCCAAGCCAGTATTACGGCGATTACGGATATTATTATAATACACCATGGTGGTATACAGTAACTCCTCCTGAAGATGTTACAAAAACTCGCGGCAGCAACGACCGTCAGGCAATACAGTATAATGGCAGAACCCGTAACCAAGAAGGCGGAAGAAGCAGCGATACAAGAAACAGTGACAACAACACTAGAACACCTTCTGTAAGTAGCAACTCCGGTGGAAGCTATTCAGGCGGAAGCAGCAGTTCCAGCTCAACATCATCCACAAACGTGCAAAGCGGTAATAACACAAATCAGAACAGGGGCGAGACCAGGAACACTTCTGATAATAAAAATTCAAACGAACAGCCCAAATCCAGAAATAACGAAGGGGGCAGATCAAGCAATTCAGGGAGAAGATAAATGAAACGTCCAGCTTTCAATTTGGCACTCTTATTATTCTTTACTTATTTTGTCGGAACAGTGAGTGCACAAATACCTCTTGATGCGTTCCGGCTATCTGATATCGGCCTTGGCTCAAGTGCAAGGGCCCTTGGTATGGGAAATGCTTACCAGTCATTAAGTGATGACTATTCGGCAGCATCTTTTAATCCTGCAGGTTTCGGATTATTAAAAAGAATGGAATTTGCAGGTGGCCTTAATTATTCAAAACAAAATAACAGTACTACATTTTTCGGAAACACTACTCCTTATTCGAACAGTGCAACAAACCTTAACCAGCTCAGTTTTGCATTCCCGTTTCCTACAATAAGAGGAAGCCTCGTCTTTGCTGTGGGCTACAATAGGGACAGGGATTTTAACGGAGCTGTAAGTTTTAACGGCTTTAACCCAAATTCTTCTATGATCTATAGTAATGCAATCCAATCCAATAATGAACGTGATGAACTCCTGTACGAACTAGGCCTGATAGACAAGAATGGTAATACTCCCATTCAAGGCAATGTGAACCAGGAAGGAACTATCCTTTCAAAAGGAGGTATTGGAAGATGGTCTTTTTCAGGAGCAATTGAAGTTGCCAGAAACATGTTCCTGGGTGCCACGTTAAACATAATAACCGGAAGCTTTAACAATGCCAGGGATTACTACGAAACCGATACAAGAAATGTATATGGAGCTAACGTTCTGACAGATCCCGCAGATTCCACAACGGCGGACTTCAGGGAGTATTATTTCAACGATGTTCTTGACTGGGATCTTTCAGGTTGGGATGCCAAAATAGGCTTTATTTATCAGCTTAGTCCCATGGCCAGAGTTGGGGCTAGCATAAAGTTCCCGACTTCTTATACTATTAAGGAAACCTACACGGTAAATGGCAAAAGTACATTTGCCAATGCAACTTATCTTCCGTACCAGGATTTCCAGAATGTCAGTACATCAGAGTACGATATAAGCTCACCTTACCAGTTCTCAGGCGGTGCTTCGGTTAACCTGAAGGGACTTATTTTAAGCGGAGATGCGACTTATATAGACTTTACACAGATGGAATTTAAGAGCGGATTGGATGCTGGCGTAATAAGTTCCAACAATAAAGATATAAAGACTACATACCGCGGAGTTTTGAACTACAATCTGGGAGCCGAATATACTATACCCCAGGCTAACCTTCGCTTAAGAGGAGGCTTTATAATGAATCCTTCTCCTTATGAGGGGGATCCTTCAGAAAGGAACAGAAAGTATGTAACAGGCGGAATCGGGTTCCTGGCCGATGAAGCTTTTGCCTTTGACGTTGCCTATGCGTACGGATGGTGGAAAGATATCGGCGAAAATTATGGCTACAATGAGTCCGTGACTTATCAGGACGTACGCAACCACAACGTGATCCTTTCAGTATCCTTCAGATTCTAAAACGGAATTTTTTATGGAAGGTGGAGATTTTCTTCCACCTTCCAAATTCATCCCTCGTTTAATCCAAAAAAAATCATTATTTTAAAATGTCTTATGGGTTTATTGCCTGAAATATGGACATTTTAAGATGCGGTTAAAAAATATAAAAAATCTTGCCGGTGAGGCCTCTGTAGGCTTATTTTTAAGCCTGGGAATTCATACGGTTTTTATTTCAGCCGCAATTTTCTATAAGGTCTTCTGGCCTGAATTAGGAAAAGTCTCTTCTGTTGAGGTGGAACTGGTAGAAAACCGAAAGTCAGAGGCTGTAAGTGACCTTCCCAAAGTGGTCTCTGCCATATCAAATACGCAGGATGAAACGGGACAGATAAAAAGTGAACCCGTGCAGCCTGAAATGCCTCCAGTAACCAGGGATGCAGCCCCTGGTTCGGGAAACATTCAGGCAAATGAGAAGGAAGGGGCGGGATCAGGAAACGTTCCAATCCCTTCAACTGAAGGTAAAGATGTCTTAAACGTTGACGGAATATCGCTCGATAAAAGAGGCCTGGGCAATACGGAGTTTTCCGGAGGAAACGGAAATGCCGAGGGTTCGGGAAAAGGAGTATTTGTTGCAACAGGCTCTGGCGGATACAATCAGGGCGGCGGCGGCGGAATGGGAAACCTCCCGAGGCTTCCTTTTATTCCAAGGCAGGTTCTTGAAGTAGTGCCGGAAAAACCGGGTGATAATGCCGAGGGCGAAATTGACCTCATACTAAGAATAGGTACCGACGGCTTGGTAAAAGAGCACAGGGTAAACAGTAATACGACAAACTCAAACATGTATCTTAACAACGTTATTAAGGCTGCCTATAAGTCACGCTGGGAAGCCGTCACCTATAAAGGCGGCAGGGTAGAATACTGGATTGAGAAAAAATACAGTTTCAATTAAATATATCAGGGAGGATCTATTAAAGGCATAGTTTCCAGGGTCGAAAGCAAAGATTGTTATGTTCTTGTCCCTGAAAGTGGTAAGGTTATAAGGTGTGCTGTAAAGGGAAAATTTAAGAATGAGTACAACTTAAAGAAAGATAAGCTCTACAAAGTAAACCTGGCGGTTGTGGGTGATAATGTGGAGTTTGAGGAAAACAGCGACGGAACAGGTGTTGTATACAAGATAGAAGAACGGCAAAATTATCTTTCCAGAAAAGCCCCAAAAATAAAAGGCGCTGGCTATAGAGGAGAAAGACTCGAGCAGGTAATTGCAGCAAACGTGAATAACCTGTTTGTCGTAAGCAGCGTCGGCATTCCGAAATTTAACAATAAGGCAGTCGACAGGCTCATCGTTGCAGGCGAAAGCTCGGGCCTTAATATTTATCTCATTATAAACAAGACGGATTTGGATGATGATTATGAGGCGGATGCCTGGAAGGAGCTCTACGAGAGCGTGGGCTACCATGTAATCATGAGCAGTGCTGTAACAGGCCAGGGTCTTGAAGAAATCAGGAGCCTGCTTAAGGGAAAGAAAAACATCTTCTGGGGGCACTCGGGAGTAGGCAAGTCATCGCTTCTTAACAGCATTTATCCATCCTTGAAATTTAAGACAGGTGAGACCAGCTCTTTCACGCAGAAGGGGAAGCATACAACAGTTACAAGCATAATGGTAAGGGTTGAGCCTGAGACATATATAATAGATACCCCGGGAATAAGGGAGATTGATCCTTATGGCATTACAAAGGAAAACCTCGGGCACTACTTCATAGAATTTAAGCCTTATATAGACAACTGCCGCTTCAATACGTGCACACACAACCATGAGCCGGGCTGTGCCGTTGTTTCGGCGGTAGAAGAGGAGAAAATTCCTGTTGAACGTTATGAAAGCTACCTTTACCTGCTTGAGACAATTGAAGAGGGGATAGTGTTCTGAAGCAGGCATTCATTAGTAATTTCAGCATTAGCCCGGTTGGGGTACAAAACTCAGGTGAAAGATATGATGCGATGCCTATTTCTGCCCCGTGCGTTTTATTTTTCTTACCGCAAGGAGCATATTGTAGATGATCCTTCTTACCACGTTATCCGGCACGCCGTCGAAGTGCCGCGACTGGAAGCGCATGTCGCACTGGTCGTTAACATAGTCGACAACAATAAATTTTCCCTTTGTGGATAAGACGATCTCTGTTGAAAAGAAGTCAAGGCCTGTAAGCCTTGCTATTTTGCGGGTATCGCGGAAGAGTTCGTGAAGGTGATACTTGTCCACATCCTCGTTTGTCAGTTCCGAATAATAGTGCGTCTGGTCGTCCCACCAGCATGGGATTGCTTTTCCGAAAGCCCAGAAAGAGCGGAACCAGCCGCGCCTTCCGTCCAGCATCTGCGGATAGATCTTCTCCTGCAGAAGGTACTTGTCCTCGTTATTGGTCATTCTTTCTTCAAGCACTTCCTTAAGTGTTTCAGCTCCCGTTACAACACCCATTCCTCCCCCGGTTGTATTGCAGGGCTTGATAATAAAAGGGCGGTCTAAAATTGCAAGGTCATCCAGGGATATATAGATCTCCTCTTCCTCGCTGAAGGGGGGAATAATTATTGAGTAAGGCGTATGAAGCCCTGCAGTGATAAATTCCAGGTGCATCGTGGCCTTGTCAATTGCGTGAGTCACAAGCTTGTAAGGATTAAAGACTTTTGTATTGCGCCTGGATAAAATATGGGCGATTTCCTCAAAGTCAACATTTACATCAGAAGCCCTGTCAATGTAACAAAGAATTGACAGGCTCCGGCGTTTTAATTTATCTATCACGTCAAAAACATTATCTTCCTTTACAAGATATGTAGTTATCTGCAGATCGCGCGCCATTTCCTCAATAAGCCTGATAAAATCTTCATCATATTCCCATGTATAGGCTAGAGCAAGATCAAATTTTTCCATAGGCAATCATAACCATAATTTATTAAATTGAATAATATGCATTTGGGGAAAAATCCCCGTTTTTTAAGATTTTTATGAACATATTTCGGTTTCTGATGTATAAAACCAGAAAAATGCTTTAATGCTATTATTCAGGAAAATTTTACCCTGTGTGTAAAATTTTACGTAACTTTAATTAAGAAATAAAACATTTTATGCTAAAAAACACAATAATAATATTTGTCCTTGCTTTTTTGCTGTTCGGATGTTCTTCAGATAAAGTTCAGAAGAGTGACGATGCCGGCATGAGAGATTCCACAGAAAGCCTCCAGTCGAAAGAAGCAATTGAACACTTTGTAGACGGCAGTATTGCAGACGCCAAGGGGGACTACCCGACGGCAATTCTGGAATACCAGGACGCACTCAGGATGGATCCCAAAGCCGGGGTTTATTACGCGCTGGCAAAGGATTATCTACTGACCAGTAAACTCTCACTTGCCCTTACTAACATAAACAGTGCGATAAAACTTGATTCGTTGAACGTTGATTATTACAACGTTCTTGCGGATGTTTACACAAGCGGACATCAGATAGATTCTGCGGCTACAGCTTACGAGAAGATTATTAAACTTGATTCGGGCAATGTTGCGGCCTATTATAACCTGGCAAATATTTACCAGCAGTCGAAACCCCTTCAGGCTCTGAACATGTATCAGAAGCTCCTGAATATTACCGGCCCGGAATGGAGCGTACTTGCGCGCATTGCGGAGCTTTATGAGCGTCTTGGAAATACGGATGAATCCGTAAAAACAATCGAGCAGCTTCTGACCTTAGATCCTTCAAACGTTGAGGTACGCAAGCTACTCATTGAATCCTACGTTAAGGAGAATAAGTTCGACAAGGCCCTGAGCGCAATTGCTGAGCTTGAAGAAAAATTTCCTGAGGATCTCTCCCTAAGGGAGATGAAGGCGCAGATATACCTTCAGCAGGACAACTGGCAGAAAGCCATGGATGAATACAGGGTAATTCTTGAGAGCCCAAAGGTGCCGCTGGAATCAAAAATTAAGATCGGCTCAATCTATCTCACACAGGCTATGCGCGATTCAACGCTCCTGCCAGTGACGAGGGAGGTTTTTGAAAAACTTGACCACGATACTACAAACTGGCAGGTTAAGATGGTCCTGGGCGAAATTGACCTTCGTCAGAGAAGAGATTCCGCCGCAATCTCGGAATTCAAACAGGTTACAGAACTGGCCAAATGGAATGCCGATGCCTGGACACGTTTAGGCGGGCTTTACTTTGACAACAAGAAGTATGAAGAGGCTGCAAAAATATTAAAAGATGCCGTGATGAACTTTCCGGATAATTTCCCGATCAACCTTATTCTGGGTCTTTCGCTTTCGCAGATGAATAACTATTCAGAGGCAAAGCCTTACCTGGAAAAGGCCGTCAACCTCAACCCCAAGGATCTCACCGCGCTTTCTGCTTACGGATATACCTTAAACCAGCTTAAGGAGTCCGGGGCTGCAATCCATTACATAAAGGAAGCTTTGAAGCTGGATTCAAACAACGTGGACCTGATAGGCACTCTGGGACTTATATATAATGCGCAGAAAAAATGGCCCGAGTGCGACAGCGCATACTCAAAGGCCCTCAGACTCGATTCGAATAATGTGCTCATTCTTAATAACTATGCCTATTCACTTGCAGAAAGGGGAATAAGGCTTGATGAGGCCTTAAAAATGGCCGGAAAGGCAGTCTCCAGCGAGCCAGGTAATTCATCCTACCTCGATACCTACGGCTGGGTTTTCTACAAGATGGGTAATTACGAAAAGGCTGAAGAATTTATAAGAAAAGCTATAGCAATTGATTCCTCGAATTCAACATTGATTGAACACCTTGGCGACATAAATTTCAAGGCCGGGAAAAAAGGCAAGGCTCTTGAAATGTGGCACGAGGCATATCAGTTAAATACAGATAATACTGAACTTAAGACAAAGATTGAAAAAGGAGAACTGTGAAAAAGTTATTATTAGTTCTGGTCTATTTACTGCCGTTTTTTACTTTTATCTATGAAGGTTGTGTGCCATCCAAGCCGACCGAAAAAGTTGAGATCCTGCCCTCGGAACGCTTAACAAAAAAACTGGAAGCCAATAGAAGAAAAATCAAGAACTTCGAGGGCACCGGTACAATCGACATCAACACTCCCGAGGTTAATACTACAGCCAGCTTTAAGGTTGTAATGCAGAGGCCGGATTCGGTTTACCTTGAAGTATACGGCCCCTTCGGCATAGAGCTTGCACAGGCTCTTGTTACAATCAATAATTTTTCTTTCTATGACGCCATGCATAATACGCTCTATAAAGGAAACAGCAACAGCAACATCCTGAAAAAGATCTTCAAGGTTGATATGTCCTTTAGCGACCTTACGGATGCTTTTGTGGGTGCTGTGAACCTGACTCCGAAACTTACACAGGAGCCTTCGAATTATGAGATAGTCTATGACAAATACGTCCTTACCTATATCGATTCACTTACACAGGCAAAGACAAAGTATACTGTTGATATAAGGGACCTGGTAGTTACAAATTACCAGCTCTTTGGAAATAATAACAATCTTATCCTGGAGGGCAACTATTCGAAGTTTAAGATCGTAAACGGTATACCTGTCCCGTTCCTGACTGAAATAAAGAACAATTCTGAAAACCAAAATCTTAAGATAGAATACCGCAAGGTGGATATTAATAAGAAAAATTCGAAGATCACATTCGATATTCCTGAAGATGCTGAAGTGGTGAAGTGGTAAAGTGAAATTATTCTTCCATGGGACAGTGAGCCTGTCCTGTGGAAGACAACCCTGGAAGACAAGCATGCGGTATGTCTGCTGTAATTTTGAAAAAAAAATTCGAGAATAAATCTTAAAACTATTTTCTAGACCCTTTTATTTTGTTCAGACATTTCATCTATGGATAACTATAAATCCTCTAAATATTTCAGCTCATTCTTTCATTTCAGAGATATATTGCCCGGGCAATATATTTCTTCTATCTTCCTCGTATCAATAGTTTCCTTTAGTTTAACCTTGCCCCTAAGGGCACAGGAGAAGATAACGGATAAAAAAGCCGAACTCAAGGAACTGAAGCAGGAGATAAACCGCCTGGAAGACGAGCTGAAAAAGAAGTCGAAGAAAGAAAGAATCTCCATAGAGATGCTTGAAAACTACAGCCGGCAGAACCACTATTTGAACCAGCTCATAAATTCAATCAGATCGGAAGAAGAGGAGAAAGACAAGCAAATTGGAAAGACTGAAAATGAGGCCACGGCAATAGAAAAAGAAATCGGGCGCTTAAAGTCGGTGTATGCAAAGTACATTGTTCACCTTTATAAGCACGGCAAAGACAGCGAATTAAACTCGGTATTTTCCTCGGGCTCATTCAACAAGGCGCTTGTAAGATACAAGTATCTTAAGAGGATATCACTGCAGAGACAGAAGAATATAGCAGAGTTAAAAGAAAAGCAGGATGAGCTTTCTATACTTCAGAAAAAGCTTGTAGCCGAAAGGGATGAGAAAAGGGCTATTGCCGAAGAAAAGCAGAAGGAAGAAAAGAACCTCGACGTAAAGCTTCTCGAAAGAAAATCCATTCTCGCGGGCTTAAGAAACGACAAGAATTCACTTTATAAAGAGCTTGAGCTGAAGAAGAAGGCCGAAGGGGAGATCAGGAACCTGATCTCAAGACTGATTGAAAAAGAAGAAAGAAGGAAAGCGGAGGAAAGGAAAGCGGCCGAAGAAAAAAGGAAACAGTTGCTTGCAAGGCTTGAGAAGGCAAAGAAGAATAAAGAAAATAAAGAAGCCGCCACACGGGTTGAAAATAAAAGTTTAACCGGGGCAAAAGAAGAGGCTAAAGAAGAACTTGCCGCTGAAAATGAAATTCCAAGTGAGGATTATACCTATAGCGGTATGGAATCTTTTTCATCTTTAAGAGGACGCCTGCACTGGCCTGTTAACAGCGGGAAGGTCATAAGAAAGTTCGGTGAAAACCGGAACTCGAAACTGAATACTGTAACGTTAAACTACGGAATTGACATTAAAGCCTTGGACACTGGTGTAAAAGCCGTCTGCGATGGGATTGTCTCGGCAGTCAACTGGGTGCCTGGTTACGGCAGCGTTCTGATTATTACGCACAAGAACGGCTTCAGGACTGTTTACGGCCACCTGGGAGAGATACTCGTTGGTGAAGGGGCCAGGGTTAAATCAGGCGCCGTAATAGGCAGGATCAGTGAGAGCCTTGAGGGAAGCATACTTCACTTCGAGATCTGGAACGAACGTTCAAACCAGAATCCTGAAGTTTGGCTGGGAAGAAGATAACAGGCAGAGGGTTCTTACTTTTCCCGATGCACATAGAGAGAGAGATCTGTTTAGGTAAGAGCCTCCTGACTGATATGTAAGATTGCTGTCAAAAGCAACCTGTCTCAGCAAGGCACAAGAAAATATCAATATGGTTACAATCATGAAATAAAGCATCATTTACAAAGTCTCTGCGCCGCTAAAAAGCCATCCGGACCATTCTTCAGTTATTCCTTGTTTTTATAACCACCTTTTTTTATCATGCCCCTCAAAACTATTATCCCTTTCCAAAGAGCTTTTCCTGTAAGGAAATTTAACTCACTTTTGAATGTTCTGTATAATCCGAAATGTAAAAGGAGTATTAAATGGCCAATCCCTCATATCAAGAACCCCTCATTAAATCCCTTTACAACACTATTTCCAGGCGGGGGATTTCCAGAATTTTAATATTTCTTTCCTTCATATTTTCCCTAAGCAATATATATCCTCAGGACATTCGTAATTCCATATCAGGGCGCATAACCGAAAAGGGTACAGGGGAACCCCTGAGTGATGTAAGTATATTTATATCAGGTACCAACTGCGGCAATGTTTCAGATAAGGAAGGCAAATATGAAATTAAATCTGTTCCGCCAGGCATGCAGAGACTTACTTTTTCCCTGATCGGCTATGAAAGTGTGTCAGTCACTTTTGAACTAAGCGATACTTCAAGGGTAAAGCATAATGTTGAACTCAGTCCCAGAATTTATTCAACTAAAACTGTTGAGATCAGAACTGAGCGAGGAATGGACAGGCCCGCTTTGATGAGAATATTCAGGGAACTGCTCCTGGGGAAATCTGGATTTTCAGACAGCTGTTCTATTTTAAATGAATCGAAAATTAAGGTCGCCCGAAACTACGGTAATATTTTTGACTTCACGTGTGACACTACTCTTGTCATAATAAACAATTCTCTCGGCTATAAAATAGAAGGCAGACTAAACTATTTTCAGCTTAATACTTTCACAAACGAATTTCAATGCATCTTCAAACCTGAATTCACAGATCTCAGAGCGAAGTACCCTTCGCAATCAAGCCTCTGGGACATAAACAGAAAAATTGCATACAGAGGATCCTTAAGGCATTTTCTTAAATCGCTCTATTCAAATTCACTGGACGAGAATGGATTCCAGTTGTATTTCAATCCTCCGGGTAAGATTGCTTCTTCAGATAAATTGACAGATTTAAGTCAAATTCTAAGCCAGGCAAGTGCAAACAGAAAAGTATTGAGGTTCGAGGGTTATCTCATCATCCGCTATGGCATGGACGTCTCGGCTCTTAAGCTCCATTATCCTTCAGTAATAATAGACAGGGATGGAAACACGGCTGAGAACTCTCCATTTGAAACAGGCGGAAGTTTTTCGGCAAAAGCTCTTTCAGAACTGCTACCTGAAGAATACACAGATATTCCGGGTAAAAATGGCCCGCAGACAGCTGAGGCCAACCTGCATGAGGAGATAGATGCCTTAATAGAAAAAGCAGAAAAACTTCAGCCTAAGGGTTATGAAGCACTAAGAGATTCGATAAAAGCAATGACTCTGAAAGATCCTTCCAGTTTAGTGCTGCAGCTGAAACTTGCCGCCGTTCTTGAAAAGTCGGCCAGGGCCTCTGCGGAAAATATATATGAGGATATAGCTGAGAAGGATACTGCCTTTTACGAAGCATTCTTCCGCCTGGGAAAGATGAAGTCGGCCGAGTTTAACGAATACAATGGATCTATGAAAAAGACCACCAATGAGCTGGATAAAGAGCTATGGACTAATACTGATCCAGAGGCATACTACGATATAAGCAGGCTCATAAAAGCTCAGGCACAATTTGACCCGACTTATGACCTAAGTGATGAAAATCTAAAGGCGTTTTCAGAAGCGGAAAATTACCTGAAAAAAGCAATCAGGATTTATCCCGGCATTGATGACTATTACTTTTTACTGGCCTGCCTCTACGAGGACAATGGAAAGTTTAATGAGGCAATTGAAACCCTGGGAGAACTGCTCAGACACAATAATGAAAATAAAGATGCTCATTTGACCCTGGGAATGCTGCACTTCAGAAACCTGGACTTTAAGAAATCCCACCGCGAATTTGACCTGGCACTGTCAATGATGGAGGCCGGTGAAAAAAATGATTTTTTGTTTAACTCCGCAAAATTACTCCTTGAGCCGGTAATTGGACAGAAATATGCTTCTATGAATGAATTTGATTTTGCTAACACGGTAAAAAAGTTCTGGGAATCGGAGGATCCAATGCTTTTAACTGATGTTAACGAAAGGCTTCTGGAGCATTATTCCCGTATGGTATACGCCAATCTGCGTTTCGGAAGCGGGGATAGGACAATTCCAGGCTGGAAGACTGAGCGGGGCGAAATACTTTTAAGATATGGCTTCCCTGAAAAGGTTGTACGCTTCCGTCCTTACCTAGAAATAAATAAAAATAAGGGACTGGAAATGAAAGCCAAGACCGAAGTCTGGTATTATAACGATATGTTTTTTAGTTTCAATTCCCCTTATAATAACGAAAACTATCAGCTGAATTCACCCTCAGCCGGTCCTGTAGAATCACAGTTAAATACGGATTCAAAACTGTTTGCTGATAATCTGAAGAAGAAGTCATTTGAAAGGTTCAGCTTAAAGTTTAAGGGAGAAGCACTGGACTGTGGTTTCAGGGGGTATCAGTTCAAGGACCTTTCAGACGGGAAGGCTGGAAAAACAGATATATACTTCAGTATGGCAATACCCGGTCTGGATTCGGTGGGGCTGAAGCTGAATTCCTACAAATGGGGGCTTTATTGCTTCGATTCCAAGTTTAACCTTTTAAACAGTATTAAAGATTCAATTGCTGCTTATAATAATGAAAATATCATCAGGACTTCAGGTGAAGATAATTTTATAATTGTGAGGTCATTTTCAGAAACCCCGCAGACGGTAAATGTAGCTGCAGAAATGCTGAGAGATTCAGATAAGGGAGCCTACTCGAGCCACAACCGCATAACGCTCTCAGATTTCAGGGACAGCAAACCTTTAATGCTCAGTGATATTATAATAACTCCCAAAATCGAATTTGGTTCCGGCAGATTAACTGCCATAAACCGAAATGGAATCTGGCTGCTGCCAAATCCCAAGCAAAAATTCAACGCAAATGACAGCCTTCATATTTATTATGAGATCTACAATCTGAGCAATGATATTTTGGGTGTAAATGATTACGAGCAGGAAATATATATTGCGGAAAAAACCGAAGGGAGCTCAGCCATTTTTGGCAAGTTAGCCGGCGATATCTTAAGCTTCCTTTCTTTGCAGGATAAACCTGCCGTAACTTCTTCAAGGCTGATAAGCCATAACAGGAATCATCAGATATGCTTTCAGACCACTTTCGGAACACTTAAATCAGGGAAATATAATTTAACCATAAAAGTTAAAGATAAAATTTCGGGACAAACAGCTGAAAACAGTACTGATTTCTTTGTGGAATAGGAACTTAATAATAAGGGAAATAATTATTACGGTAAGGCACAAATTATAAGAAGCAAACCCTATAATGGCCGATTTTACCTCTGAAGAATAATTCTGGTTCTATTCAAGAGTTATTCTTATATTTATACCCCTAAAGGGCAAAAAAACGGTGTCTACTTTATGTCCTCTTTGCCGATAATACACCTTTAGGACATGATATAATTTGAGGAGTTAAATGAAAAAGCTATTTATCATAATTTTTATTCTTTCCTTTCTCCAGGTGGTCAAAGCCCAGTACCCTTCTTTCTATCCCGGGGCTAACCAGGGAGGCCTTCAGGGTGGCATGGGAATGACATGGATCGACGGTAAACCTTATTATACACTGCATTTCAGGCCTGAAGTCTCTTTTGCCAACTGGGGTCTGGGGCTCGATCTTAATCTGGATTTCGATACTCAGGGGAAAGTCCGCAAAGAAAACTTCAACGAATTTTCCGATTACCTCAGCGTAATCCGTTATGTCAGGTACGGCTACAAGGGCGATGCCCTCTATGGGCGGCTCGGTGCTCTGGATTATGCCTCAATGGGTCATGGCAGCATTATATATATGTATAATAACAGCCCCAGCTTTGACGTCCGTAAAGTCGGACTTGAGCTGGATATGGATTTCGATAAATTCGGCTTTGAAACTGTCTATGGTAATTTCGGACAGGCTGGTGTAACTGGCATGAGAGGCTACCTAAGACCTCTAAAATTCACCTCCCTTGCCGAGATTCCTGTTATAAGCAACCTGGAAATAGGCGCCTCATTTGCCGAGGACTTTAATAAGTATTCCGGCGTTACAAAGGCCACTTTTAATGACAGTACTAAACATCTTGATGTTCTTGAAGATATGGGACGAACAAAAATCGTGGGTGTGGATTTAGGCCTTCCAATCCATATGGGGGATATGTTCACGGCTACTCCATACTTCGATTACGCTAAAATTGTAAACTTCGGTCATGGTACTGCCTTAGGCTTAAAGCTCGATCTGCACGGACTCGGACTCCTAACGGCACAGGCCAAACTGGAAAGAAGGTTTAATGGCGATAACTACCTGCCTTCATACTTTAATTCTCTCTACGAGATTGAAAGGTTTATGGTTGACAAAAACGGGAAAACTGCCAACAGTAAAGACGGTTATATCAGCAAGGCCGCAAGACTCCAGAACCTTACAGACCCGGGTAACGGCTACTATGGTGAACTGCTCGTAAGGGTATTCAACGCATTTGACATTCTTGGAAGCTACCAGAGGCTGGATAAGGATCCGAAAAGCGGAATCCTTCACCTTGTAACAGATATTTCTCCAAAAGACGGATCCTATGTTGCAAGAGCAGGTTATGATAAAATAAATATTGAAGGCGAAAAGGATCTCTTCAGACTCGACGACCGCTCATACCTCTATGCTGAGGTCGGCTATAAACCGATTCCTTTTATGCTTGTTTCTCTCGTTTACAACTGGACTTTCAGTCCTGTAAGGGATGCAAATAGCAACGTGGTAGATTTTGTTCCGCAGAAGAAGATTGAGCCGAGGGTTTCTTTTGTTTATCCTTTTGGGATGTAGTATTAAATATAATTACAGGAAAAGCGCTCAGTCTACAAGCTGAGCGCTTTTTTAATATCTGCCGGGCAGGCTTCTTTTAAGGCCTTTTCAATGTTCTTCCGTTCAATTGAATAGCGTATAGTCCTCAGAAGAAGACTCGTATCGATCTGTCCTTTTATGAGGTAATCCTGCGCCCCCATTTTAACGGCTTCAAAACCGAGTTCCTCGTCGTCAAGGCCCGTAAGAATAACCACAGGAATTTCAGGAGCCTTTTCAAGCACTTTCTTGAGTGTACTGAGCCCCATGCTGTCCGGAAGCCCGAGATCCAGAAGTATTACGTCAAAGTTCTTGTGGTTAAGGCATTCAAATGCCGTTGAAAGCTGAAGATTGTGCTGAAGTAAATACCTTCTGTTTTTGGCCTCCTTAAGCATCTCTGCAATGAGCATGGCATCGCCAAGATTATCTTCAATCATCATTATTCGTATTGTACTAGTATTCATATCCTCTCTTATTATGGTATCAAAATGGAAGGTTGGAGTCCCGCACTGATTATTGCCCTTTTAATTTGCGGGAAGAAGACACAACTTAAATTAACAAGTAAGAAAAAATTTTTAGTCCCAAATAAAAGAAAATTTGCAAGGGCGGCAATCCCAATTCCAGTGCCCTTCAAAAGTTGAAAAGGCAGGAGGATAAAGGGCTTCAGGGCAGCCAAAAAAACTAAAATACTTATTGCAAAGGACTATTTATTCCATTAAATTAGATGTGCTATGAAAAAAGTTTCCTTTGTAAAGATGAGCGGGGCCGGTAACGATTTTATTCTTTTTGATA
>JBLMYS010000236.1:0-2865 GCA_050258415.1 Acidobacteriota bacterium
TCAGCTCATCAACCAACAAAATGAATTTCGGCGGGCTGAACATGAACTACAAGGAAGGGAAACTCAACTTATTCACCTCATTTTTCGGGGGCTTCGGCGAACAGAGTTTTATAAGTGAAACAAATAAATTTAATTACAACAGCAGAAGCCTCTATCATGAATCTGGCAGAAGTGAAAATACTATGCCGGGCAATATGGTGAACTTCAAGCTGGGGGCGGATTACGACCTGGATGAATCTAACTCATTTACATTCTACGGGGCCTACAGCAGAACAAAATTTGATGGCGATAACAAGGGCGGGAACACAGTCTGGAATCAAGCCAATGTTCAGCAGTATGTTTACAGCAACAACAGCAAGTCGGGCAACAAATGGGCAAACCTTTCTTTCTACGGGTTCTACAAAAAGAAGTTTGCCGATAAGGGGCATGAGGTGACCTTTGACGCCATGTATACCGGCATGGATATGCCTTCAACTTCAGACCTCAATGTAGGCTACAGCTACCGTCCTGCTTTTCCCTATCAGCAGAAAAGCAGCACGGGTGTAAATGCAAAGACATTCATATTTAAGGCCGACTATACGAGGCCTATTGAAACCGCAAAGCTCGAAACGGGCTATAGTTATACATACAGAACAAGGAATAACGATTACAAGGTAAGGGATTTTTCCTATCTCACAAACGCATGGCAGGATAGCATGTGGCTTAGCAACACCTTCAATTACAGGGAGGATATTCATGCAGCCTATGCAACCTATTCGCAGAAGCTCGGACGTTTTGACCTCAAGGCTGGCATCAGGGCCGAGAACCTGCATACACAGGGCGACCAGCTGACCTCGGGCGAGAACTTTTCGGGAAATTTCTTTAACCTGTTCCCTAACCTTAACATTGGCTACAAGCTGAACGAAATGCTTATGATTACCTTTAATACGTTCAGGAGGGTGACTTATCCTCAGGTGTACTATATAAATCCTTTCAAGCAGTACTTGGGTCCAAACAGCTACAGGATGGGTAACCCCGGACTGAAGCCTTATTTTTTGAACTCATACAGCCTGAGCCTTTCGCAGTTTTTTAGTGTTTACTATGTATTCTCAAACGGCATGTTCATGCCTTTTAGCGGAAATGTTGACGACAGCATTTCGGTCAACAGTTTTATCAATATCGGCAACAACAAGACCTACGGAGTAGAGCTTACACTTCCCTATTACAATTCGCCGCAGATGCCGGTGCATCTGCCCGACTTTATATCGATGTTAAACGTGACATGGGGATTTAATTACCGCGAGCAGGAAGGACAATATCTGAACGAGAATCTAACATACACCGACAGGCGCATGTGGCTGAGGGCAAATCTGGGACTGAATCTCTGGTACGACGTAAGCATGAACTCGTATTTCATGTATACCCCCAGAACGAAAAACGACAGGACGACCAGAAACGGCATGAGGAATCTTTCCGTGTCATTCAGTAAATCTTTCCTGGACAACAAGCTGAAGGTTAACTTAAGTTTTTCAGACCTTCTTAAGGCGATGAGGTTTGACAACGAAACCTTCGGGAGCAACTTCTATTCCTTTGAGAAATTCACGCTCAATAACAGCAGGAGCGTGAGCCTGGGACTCACCTGGATGTTCAACGATTACAAGCCGCACCGCGAGCGTAACATTGATGACGGACGTGACAAGGGTGAAGGGGGAATGTTTTAGCCGCCGGAGGCGGCTCAAGTTCGAGGTTCAAAGTTTCGAAGCCTGAAATCTTTTAGGGGATTTCAGGCTTTTTGTTTAATAAATCAATGGATGGAATTTTCAATTATGTCCGCCAGAAGAGTTTCCTTTTGGTAAAGTATCCTGCCGTAAGGGCGACCAGAAGTGTAAATATGAGCCCCTTCAGAAATCCCAGCCACGGATTGATCAACAGGTAATTAAGCAATGTACTAAGTGTAGTCATGGCTAAAACAGGCATAATGAAATTGCTTCCGGCTATATATGCTATCATCGGGTTCTGCCCGCTGCTGATTAAAAGGCTGAAATACTTTTTCTTTTTAAGACAATCTATGAATATGGAAAGCGCAATATAGCAGTAAATTGCGAGCCCTGAAGTAACAAAATAATAGCTCAGAGTCGATTTATCTTTTTTTATTCCCCCTTCGAAGGCCTCGAAGAAAAGCCCAAGCAGGAGCCAGTATATCCCCCAGTTAAAAAGAGACCGGTAAAGCCTTCCGGTTTCATTCTCTGCCTTCCTGAAAAGAAGAAAACCTGTGACGCAAATTGCTGTGTCTATAAAAAGAGTAAAAACAAGAGCGCGGGTATAAAGCCCGTAAAGAGTAATAGCTATACAGAAAAATAATAGTGCAGATGCAATAACATACCTTTTAATTGCCTCAGGAGAAAAGACCGTATTTTTCTCTCCTGAATTCATCCATTTGAGTATCATATCCCCTGCCACGGTACCCGGAACAACAATAAACAGGTACTGCAGATAATACAATTTATATAGCCATGGGGCAGGAGTTGCATACCAAAGGAGCAAGTTCCAGCTCCCTTCAACATTCTGCGTAAGCCTTATTGCCAGGTAGAATGCAAGTATTCCCAATCTCAGCAAAACATTATCCCGTGTAAAAAGCCACACAACTGCGCCAAAGAATGCCACGTTAGCCAGTACAAGAATAATAATATCGCTCCTGTTTAGGGAAAATCCGCTTCCGTTTGAATAGCTCAGTGATGAAAGAAGAAGTGCTGCAATACCGTATCCGATGCACCTTATTAATATTTTATAAGACGGTTTCATGGCCTGTGGCAGCCTCAGGAGCATGGGAAATAAGAGTATAAATCCCAGGAGACCCGTAAGCCAGGTCAGCACTCCGGGTTCTGA
>JBLMYS010000237.1:0-4025 GCA_050258415.1 Acidobacteriota bacterium
GGTTCAGGACAAAATACATGACAGTTCAGCAGATTGATGCAGCAGCCCGCGCACTTGCTTCACTTTACTACACAGCATGGGTTAACGCCGGAAAACCGGTTGCACATAATAATTAACCCATCAAGAGAAGGCTCAATGAATAAATTCAAAAAATCAGTAATCGTCATATGTTCTATTACCCTTCTAACCGGATGGGGTAGAGAGGGGCACAAAAAGATAAACTATAATGCTCCGGCTTTTTTCCCAAAAGAAATGTACCAGTTTACCAACTGGAAAGACATCATGCAAAGTCATGCTTCAGATGCAGATGACAGAAAAGGCTCCGACCCGACTGAGAGCAAAAAACATTATATAGATATAGATAAATATTATGAATTTAACTCAATGAGTAATATTCCAGAAAATTACAGTACTGCTGTCAGCATTCATGGTTCCTCCTTTGTTGTTGGAGCGGGTATCCTGCCTTGGGCAACTATTACTACGTTCGATTCACTTAAAAACGCATTTCAGAGAAAAGACTGGGCAAAAGCTCAACTTTTTGCCTCTGACCTGGGGCACTATGTTGGTGACGGACACATGCCGTTACACATAACAAAAGACTATGACGGTAAAAACATCACGAAATCCGGTTTACATGGACGATATGATGATATTCCAGGCCAGTTTCCTTCCCAGATAATATTTAATGTTGATACTGCAAAATATGTAAGTGACGTGTCAAGATATGTTTTTGATTATACCTATGAGAATTATCGCTATATAGATTCGGTTATATATGCCGATAGTATTGCGTACTTCAATGCAAATAAACAGATTAATGGTACTTACTATAACCTTTTCTGGGAAAAAGGTAAAAACTTTACAAATATGCTTCTAAACAGAGCTTCCTTAAGGCTCGCAAGTCTCATTTATACGGCCTGGATCAATGCAGGCAAGCCGCAGTTAAGTAGTACATGGGTTGAAAAGGAAAGCAACAATCCTCAGACTTTTGAACTTTTGCAGAACTACCCGAATCCCTTTAATCCCGAGACTGTAATTAAGTACCGCGTCAGTACGCCGGGGCATGTAAGGTTAAGTCTTTTTAATGTGCTGGGAAAGGAAGTTGCCACACTTTTTGATGGCGACAGGCCGCAGGGGGAATTCAGTTTGAAAGTAAACGCCAATAGTCTTAATATTGAAAGCGGAATTTATTTCTACAGGCTGCAGGCCGGAAACTATCTTGAAACGAAAAAAATGACAGTTCTCAAATAAACATTTAAGTATTCTGTTAAAAGGAAAAGTATGAAAGTTAAACTGGTACTGTTTGCTCTTTTTATTTTTGTACAGACCCTGGCAGCCCAGGTTGTGACACTTTATCCATCCTTTGCCACCGAAAATGATTCAATAAGGGTTGTGTTTAACATACAGCAGGCCACAAGAAAAGATCTTGTTGGTTATACGGGTGATGTTTATGCACATACCGGTGTAACAATTGGAACTACAAGATGGCAGCACGTAATTGAAAGCTGGGGAAATAATTCCACACAACCCAAACTGAAAAGGATAGCTGTGGACCAGTATGAACTGGTAATCGGTAAGCCGCACGATTTCTATAAGGTTGGTTCTTCAGAAAAGATTACGGAGCTGGACTTTGTTCTTAGGAGTGCCGAAACCACAAACACGAAACAGACAGAGGATATATTCGTAAAGCTCTTTGAGCCGGGACTGGATCTGACCATCCTCTCCCCGAAGCAGTTTCCCCTGTTTCTCATGCCGGGCGAATCTGCGGAAATAAAGGCCGCAGCCTCAAAAACTTCTACTAAAACTGTGTTCGTGAATAATGTGCAGGTATTTCAGACATCCAACGATACTTTAGTATACAGTTATCAACCGTCAGATGCAGGAAAGAAAACCGTGAAAATTGTGGCTCAGGACGGTCAGGGCGGAATGAAGGCCGATTCATTTTATGTATATGCGAATTCTGCAGTTGCCCAGGAGGAACTTCCCGCCGGTGTGAAAGATGGCATTAATTATATTGATGCGAATACTGTTACCCTTGTTCTTTATGCGCAGTATAAAAAGTTTGTCTATGTTACGGGTGACTTTAACAATTGGGACATAGATCCGGCACATTACATGAAGCGCACCGCCGACGGCAAAAGGTTCTGGATTACAATTCCAAACCTGACTTCCGGAAAAGAATATGCTTTCCAGTACTACGTGGACGGACAGCTTAAGATTGCGGATCCTTATACAGACAAAGTGCTCGATCCATGGAATGATAAATATATTACTCCTGAGATCTATCCCAACCTTAAGCCGTATCCGGCAGGCAAGGGAGACAATATTGTCTCTGTATTCCAGACCGCACAGGCGCCCTTCAACTGGACAACTACCGGCTATAAGCGCCCGGATAAGGAAAATCTGGTCATATATGAGCTCCTGGTAAGGGATTTTGTTTCGACTCACACTTTTAAGACGCTTTCTGACACCATAGGCTACTTTAAGCGTCTTGGCATTAATGCTATTGAACTGATGCCTGTTTCAGAATTTGAAGGCAACGAGAGCTGGGGATACAATCCCAATTTTTACTTTGCTCCCGACAAATACTATGGACCTAAAGATGACTTTAAGAAATTTGTTGACGCGTGCCACGCAAACGGCATAGCTGTTATAATGGATATTGTACTGAACCACAGCTTCGGAACTAACCCGATGGTACGGCTTTACTGGGATGGTACGAAAAACGCTCCATCGGCTCTTAGTCCCTGGTTTAATCAGACATCTCCTAATACTTCATACTCATGGGGATACGACTTCAATCATGAAAGCCAGGCGACAAAGGATTTTGTGGACCGTGTGACTTCCTACTGGATCAGTGAATACAAAATTGACGGCTACAGGTTCGATTTTACAAAGGGATTTACAAATACTTCCGGCAACGGCTGGGCTTATGACGCCTCACGCATTGCAATCTTAAAACGCATGGCTGCTAAAATATGGACCGTGGATCCCTCGGCTTACGTGATTCTGGAGCACTTTACAGACAACAGCGAGGAAAAGGAGCTCTCGGATTACGGAATGATGATATGGGGCAACTTAAACGATAATTACCTGCAGGCTTCAATGGGATATCTTGACCGTTCGGACTTCTCCGGAGGCTCGTACAAGAACAGAGGCTGGTCGAAGCCCGGTCTTGTTACATATATGGAAAGCCATGACGAAGAAAGAATGATGTATAAAGATATTAACTGGGGAGTGGATTCCACCCGGTATAATAATTATAATATCAAGGACACAAGCCAGGCTCTTAACCGCGTGAAGCTTGCCTCCGCATTTTTCTTTACGATTCCGGGTCCAAAGATGATCTGGCAATTTGAGGAACTGGGATACGATTATTCGATCGACTTTAATTCAAGGGTGGGTAACAAGCCTCAACGCTGGGATTACCTGAAGCAGCCCAGGCGTGAAAAGCTCTTTAAGGTAATGCAGGCCCTGATCAATCTGAAAACAAATTATCCTGCATTCAGAAGCAGCAATTACACCTTGTCCCTGGATGGAATGGTAAAGAAGATAACTATCAGCGATCCTTCGATGAACGTGGCAGTTGTAGGAAATTTTGACGTTCTTAGCAGAAGCTCCAGCATCGCACTTCCTCAGGCGGGGACTTACTACGATTATTTTACCGGAAGCAGTGCTGACGGCTCGGCCGGCCAGCTCTCAGTTAATCTTCAGCCGGGCGAATTCCACGTTTACACGAGCCAGAAGCTCCCGGTTCCCGAGAAGGATATTCTGAACACGGTTAACGATAAGGGTAGCACGATAAACAGCTATGGACTTGAGCAGAATTATCCAAACCCTTTTAACCCTTCCACACGCATTAGTTATGAGCTCCCGAAGGATTCAAGGGTTACGCTTAAGGTTTATGACATAATGGGGCGTGAGGTTGCAACACTTGTTGACGGCTTTCAGGGCAAGGGCAAGTACAGCAGGGAGTTTACGGGGAAGAATCTTTCGAGCGGGATATATTTTTATGAATTAAGGGC
>JBLMYS010000238.1:0-12496 GCA_050258415.1 Acidobacteriota bacterium
TGCAGGCCCTTTCGCATATTCCGCAGCCTTTGCACTTAGTCTGGTCTATTGCAATCTTAAAGATTGAAAACCTGGATAAAAGTCCAAGGAGCGTTCCCACAGGGCAGACGGTGTTACAGTAGAGCCTGCCTTTGGAAATTGACATCCAGAGGACAAAAGCCAGAAAGAGGACTGAGAAAGCCGCGCCCAGGAGGCTTAGAGTTCTAAGCTCAAAGGGGTAAAGGGAATAGTTCTTAAAGCTTTCGAGAGTGTAGGCGGCCGAGTTGTTCAGGAACACTAAAACGGGCCTTAAGAGGTTCGAGTTAATTTTTCCGAAGTTGCTGTAAGGATCGAGAAGATCGAGAACAAACATGCTTCCGAAGAGAACCGGTATTGCGGCCAGAGCCAGAAGGCCGTATCTCAGGAAATTTTGGGGTTTCAGGTAGCTGAAGCGGTTTTTCTTTTTCTTTCTGAATTTCCGGGTTAAATATATTGCAATATCCTGAAGCGTTCCAAGAGGGCATATTGTTGAGCAGTAAACCCTTCCGAAGAGCAGAGTAAGTATTATAACGAATATAAAACCTGCGGAGGCAATGCTCAGGACGTTTACAAATTTCAGCAGTGAGGGCACAAACTGCACATAAAGGATGTATTTATGTGCAGTTATTGGTATGTAACTCTTAAAATCCAGAAATAAAACTGCTGTAAAAAGAAAAAATAAAATGGAAACAGCGATCCTTACTTTCTTTAACCGGGCAAGTGACATGAACTTAAATCTCGCAATTAAATTTTGATTCTGTTAATATTAAGCTTATCCAAATCCTTTCTTCCGAGTTTCATATCGGAGGCATATTTAAGGTAATCTATGCTTTCGGGGTCCATGCCGAAGAGCTTTATTGCCGCGGCATCTGTAGCTACGATATCGGTAGAGACTATCTGTGACTTCATTGTAACGACGTCTTCTTTAGACACTCCTCTGGGGCCGTGGTTTTTCATTACATAATACGCGTCCACAACGTTCAGGTCGGGTTTGCGGAAGCTTGCCAGGTCGGCAATCGTCTGGTGGAGATCGTTTTTGTGCATGAACTCCCTGTCCCATATAATTCCCATGAGGTTTTTCATAGAAGCGGTAATTTTAGCTCCGCCGTGGTTTTTAAGTATAGGGACGTTGATGAATACGTTTGAGCTTAATATGAGTTCATGGATTTTTGCGTTAGTGAGTCTTTTGCCGTTTTTAATTTTAACCTGCTGGTAATAGCCTTCATTTGCAGCAGAGACAACCTTTGCTCCGGCGTCTTTTGCAGCGCGTTCAATGCCGCTGTTGGAGTAGCAGTTGGTCCAGGTGTCGCATGTATGGTCAAAAACAAAAACTTCCTTTGCGCCGGCGTTAAAGCAGTGCTGAACGATTCTTTTTACGAGTTTGGGGTTTGTATTGGCTCCTTTTTCAGGAGTCACATCCCACCCGATATTCGGTTTTACGACTACAGTTTGTCCTTTCTTTACAAACTTGCTCATGCCGCCAAGTGAAGCTATAGCCTTGTCGAACATAGCGTCGGGTTCGCCGCCCTTAATGGCAACCATATCGTAAGGGTTCTGGAGCATGCCTGAGCCGAGAGCCCAGAGGTTACTCTTATTACCGAAGGGTAGTGTTGTGCCGGCTGCGGCCGCAAGAGCCGAGGCAGCAAAAGTTTTCTTTATAAAATCTCTTCTATCCATCCAATCCGTCCGCTTTTATTTATGGAATATGGTTTTTGAAGATGAAACCTAATTTAATAGAAAAATGGATTAATGAAAGTGAAATTTAAGAACGGGTGCCTTAAATTTCCCCCATAAAAATTACAATTTAATTTATAAAAAAAGAAAAAAATATTATATTCACTTATCAGAAAAAGCTGATGAACAGGATAATCTTTAATTAACGGGGAAAATATGGAAAATATACTTGCCTTAGTAAAAACCAAAGAAGGGATTAAAAGTGTTCTTCTGGATATAATTGCGCTTGCTTTTATATATTTTGTTCCTACAATTTCGCACATGTTCAGCATTCCTTTCTACCTGCTTGAACCGATGAGGATTATGCTTATTCTCTCAATGGCGCATTCAGGTAAATTAAACAGCTTTTTCATCGCTTTTTCGCTTCCGTTGTTCTCTTTTCTTATTTCAAGTCATCCCTCGATGGAAAAGTCGATCCTTCTGACGGCTGAAATGGCCATGAACGTATGGCTTTTTTATGAATTCAGCAAAAAGTTCAACGGGTTTTACTCGGCTCTTTTTTCAATTGGAATAGGCAAAATATTCTATTATGCCTTAAAGTATACCTTTATTCTTCTCGGGATTCTGGATTCGGAACTGGTTACAACACCCATTTATCTGCAGGTAATAACGATGTTTGTACTCAGCGGATATGTTTACCTGATCAGTTCAGTAAAATCGAAGAAGCGGGAAAAATAAGGCTTAAAGAGGAACAAACGCCCGGCTGGCAGGTATAAAGAGGAAAAAAACAGGAAACTTACCTAAAACGAAAGGAACAGCTTCTTCATTGAATTTGACTTTTGTTTTAGGTATTTATGTGTGTTATAATGTAAAGGGGAATTAGTACTCTGCCAGTAAATTTTAAATATCTTTTCAGCCTCGCCTGGTTGTTCGTTTTTTTTACCTTCGGACAAGCCGTCTATGGACAGAAACAGGAACAGAAGCCACATCCCAACAGTCCGGTTTTCAAGGATTATCAGGTGCCGGATTCAACGACGCTTTTTAAGCGAGTAAGCGACTCCTACGAGCTCTGGCAGAGCTATTTTCTAATCAAGGAAGCCAATAACGGCAACGCAAAGGCACAGCATGAGCTCGGAATCCGTTATCTTTTAGGGCAGGGGTTTCCGGCTGATACGGTAAAATGCGTCGAGTGGACAAAAAAAGCAGCCTTGCAGAATCTTCCGGAAGCAGAGTACAACCTGGGGATTTTCCAGAATAATGGTTGGGGGACAGAGTGGAACCCGTTCAAAGCATATGAGAATTTTCAGAAGGCCGCAAAAGGCAAAATGCCGGAGGCGGAGTACGTTCTGGGTTTAATGCTTTTGGACAACCTTGTAGTGCCTAGAAACTACAAGAAAGCCTTCACATACATCAAAAAAGCCGCAGACAAGGGGTACAAGCCAGCCATTGAGGTTCTTGAGGAGATGTTTAAGTATAGGATGGAATTCGGGCTGGATTCCGTGGATATAAAGTCAGTCAAAGCCATAGAGCAGAAATCATCTTCTGTTACTGTAGTCAACCCCGCCATAGGCATTAACTATATGGAATTCAGGCAGGATTCTCTTTCCGGCAATGACGACGTGACACTCTTAAAGGAGGTCCTGCGGGAAGGGAGCGACGAGCTAAAGTATGCCCTGGGGAGTGTTGTTCTAAGCGACAGCACGTTTTTGCCTGACATGTCGGTAATAAACACAATTGAGAAGGCGGCCGAATCCGGAAGTCCCGAGGCGCAGACGCTGATTGGCCGCTGTTATGAAAAAGGTATTGGTGTAAAAAAAGATCTGGTTCTGGCGGCAGTGCAGTACATAAGAGCCATAAGGCTTGACTCCAGGCGTGCGCCGAAACTTTTATATGATCTAATACAGAAGCCCGGGTTTTTTAAGAAGCTAAAGGTGATGCTGGACGAGAAGAATTCAGAGGCGCGCTTTGCCTACGCGGGGCTTGTTGCATTGCGATATAATTTCCAGGTTCCGGAAAGTGAGGCCTTAAAGCTCTTAAAGGAAGCCGCGGATGAAAACTATATTCCGGCGATTATAGAAATGGGTCTTTGTTATTACTCGGGCAATTTAACGCTTCAGGATAAGAATAAGGCTATAGCGATATGGAAGCATGCAGCGGATTTGGGGAGCAGCGAAGGGAAGGTAAGGATTGCAATTGCAAATGTGCAGGATCATTTCCCGTATCAGGATTCCACGGAGTCGGTTAAAGTCCTGAAGGAAGCCGCAGACGCGGGTTCACTTTTAGCACAGATGGCACTGGCCTACTGTTATGAAACAGGAACAGGCCTCAGGAAAAACAGGCTGGAGGCAATTCATCTCTACAGGGTTTCCACACAGCGCGGCAGCCAGGGTGCGTACCGTTCCCTCAAAAGGATGTATGATGAGGTTCGTCCTAAAAAGAATGAGTTTATTGTGATTGAGGATAATAAATAGAAAAATCTGGGACTAAAGTCCCGGGACGGGAGGGCGCAGTATATCACGAGCTAAAGCTCGTGCCTATTCATCTGAGGAAGGCCCGCTAAAGCGGGCCTCAAATTGGGTGAAACTATTTGACGTATTTGGAGATGAATTCTTCGACCTCGGGGATGCCGCCCTGGTAGATTAAATAGCCGTTACTCGGTTCGCGTTCTGTAATTTCACCTGCAATAGGACTGAGCATAATTTCCTTCACCTTCTCAGGGTCCTGCGTTTGCCCGAGCGCCCAGCCTAGTTTAACGTATGCGACTTCAGGGAGCATATTGGCCGTTGGAACCACTCCGAGCTCCATCATGTCGCGTCCCGTATCATAGACATACATCTGCACATAGCCCCAGAGTGTCTGCACTGTCATATAAACCGCAATATTTTTCTCATGTGCCCGTTTAAGGGCAGGGTAAAGAGGCTTATTTACGTGTCCTAAGCCCGTTCCGGCAATTACAATTCCCTTGTAGCCGTTATCTATCATTGAGTCGATTATGTCGGGCTTCATATTGGGATAATAATAAACAATGCCGACTTTCTCTTCAAAGGCCGTGTTTATTGTAACGTTGCGGTCCCTGCGTCTTTTCTTATAATCCTGTCTTAAAGGAGTAATCGTCTCCCGGCTTACCATTGCGATCGGTATGTCGCCAATAGTGCGGAAAGTAGAGCGGTAGCTTGAGTGCATTTTCCTGACGCGTGTTCCGCGGTGCAGGAGTCCGTATGCGTCCGAAGTAGGGCCGAACATGCAGACCATGATTTCCGCGATGTCGCTTTCGGCGGCAGTCTTAACGCTGTGCATGAGGTTAAGCGCGGCATCCGAAGACGGTCGGTCGCTTGAGCGCTGGGATCCCACCATAACGATTGGAACAGGAGGGTTCTGCACCATAAAGGAGAGTATTGCGGCCGTGTGGTGCATAGTATCCGTCCCGTGCCCGATTACAATTCCCTGAACGCCCTTTTCGATCTCGTGTCCGATTGCCTGTGCCGTACCGATCCACTGTTCGGGTCCCATATTCTCGCTGAAGACGCCGTAGAGTTTTTCAGTCTCGAGATTGCATATATCCGCAAGTTCGGGAACAGAGCCATAGAGTTCTCCGGGTGAAAATGCCGGTATGACGGCACCCGTACGGTAGTCGAGGCGGCTTGCGATTGTTCCGCCCGTGCCGAGGAGTTTAACCTTAGGCTTCTGGGGGTTATAGGGAAACTCTTTTTCAGGAATTTTATAGTGAGCTTCCTTGTGGCCCGTAACGGTAATTGCCTGAATGCCGCCGGCAAAGATTCCGATATTGTAGCCCGAACGGAGCTTAATTACAATGTGTCGAGAGTCGGCAGTTTCGGAGCGGGGGAGTATGATGCCGGTAAATTTTCCCGTTGCAGTTTTTATTTCAACGTCGCTCCAGACCTCCGCGCCGAAGTTTTTGAGAGCCTCGAGAGCTTCGCCCCTGTAGCCTTTATAAATATCTGTGCTCATTTAGCCTCCTGAAGAAGAGTATCGATTGTTTCCATAACTTTGCGTCCTTCAATTCTGCCTCTTAGGTGTTTCATTACAAGGCTCATAAGGAGAGTCTTTTCGCATCCCGGGTTATGGAGTTTTATGCCTGAAAGTTCACTTCGGGCAAGACTGAGGAATCCCATTAGTTCATTCTCCTGGCATGCCGGGGGAAGCAAGTCCATAAAAAAGTTTCCGGAGCGCGCCGCATTTTCGAGCGCCGGCAGAATTCCTTCATGCGAGAGTCTGCCCTGCCTGAAGGCGAGGAATATCCCTTCGAATATCATTTCAGTCAGTACTTCTGTATTTACGCCCTTATGCCTGAGGCGTTTCGGGTACTGAATGAGACTAACGGAGGCGAGAATGGGATCGATATTCCACTTTGTAACAAGTTTCTTAAAGAGCGGAGCATAGCGTGATTCGGCAAGCGGTTCAATGACGTCCTGGGGGACTTTGAGGCTTCTGTACCAGGTTTCTCTTTCCCAGACCGGTTCTGGCAGGCCGAGGCGTATTTTAGAAAGCCTTTCTCTTGTTATTTTTTTAGGAGGAAGGTCCGTATCGGGGTACATCCTGTCGGGTCCCGGCAGTATGCGTTCAAAACCGTTTGTCCCGTCGCGCAGTGCTTGTCTTGTTTCCGAAGGCACGCCGATGGTAGCCTCCTTGGCTCTGATAATAATCTCTCCCGCCCCCATTTCGGCGTCGGCGGGGTTTCCCCAGACGAGCACCATAGCGTCATCGTCGCTTGCGCCCATACTCTTCTTGATCTTCTGCCAGTCGCTTGAAGAAAGCGTATCCCCCTTGCTGTCGGAGTGAATTATATTAGGCAGAGTAGTAAGGCACGCAATTACCCTGACGCGGTCGGAGATTTCCTTTGAGAAGAATGTATCTGTTTGAGTAGGCCAGTTAAGGAGACCATGGAAGCCCTTTAAGAGTACGCATTTAATGACCATCCCCTGGCTGAGGGCATTCTGTATGGGGAGGAAGTAAGTTCTTTTAAGGAGCTTTGTAACGTCTTCATACTTAGCCTGGAAAGTTTGGGGAGTAATGCCGCGTCTGAAAAGTTCTTCTTTCAGGCGCAGGAGGTTCCACTGCCTCATAGCCTCGTTATATGTAAGAAGCGGGATCATGGGGATTCTGGGGACCCCTTTAATTTCAATTCTTGTTCCCCCTTCGACGCTGACATTTACGTCCTGCCTTGCCGAGCCGATACCGGTGCGGACCTTGCCGGTGGATTTAACGAGCCTGCGGCATATATTGGCTACATCGGCAACTTCCTGTGGGGTGATCATATCGGGAGCGGTTACGGTTTCAATTAAAGGCATACCGAGGCGGTCTGACAAGTAGACTCTGCGGTGGCCTATATCGCTTACTTCGCGGCATGAGTCCTCCTCGATTGAAAGCTGCACGATATTGATATCGCGCTCCTTAAAAGGGATTTTTCCGTCGAGTGCGATAATGGAAGTTCTCTGGAAGCCGGTAGGAATACTGCCGTCGAGGTACTGTTTGCGTGCAATATGTATCTCGTCGACCGTAGTGCAGTTTAAGAGCATGCCTATGCCGAGGGCTATATCGAGTGCCTCGTCGTTAATTTCAAAAGGGGGTGTGTCGTCCATCTCGTAAGTACAGACGGTATCGCGGTTGATCTGGTAGATAATTTCTTTTTTTGTCTTAAACTCCATGAGTGCCGTGCCGTCGTATTCGCCGAGTTCGGAGAGAGTAGGCCGCATATGGCGCAGTATTTCGGCGTTATAGCTGGTGCTGTAGATGCCCGCGGGGCAGCGGCAGAAGAGTTTCTTTTTTGTAAGGAGCTGCTGATGGATTTCGAGGCCGGATTTGAAGCCGACCCTTCGGTAATCCTCAGGCGTCATTTCACTAAAAGGTTTAAAGAGAAAGTCTTGCATAAAATAACCTTCCTGTTAAAAAGTGAATGCAGGCAAAATAGGAAGGGGGGAGGTAAGAGTCAAGTAGGTAGTAGGTAGGAGGAAGGATGTAGTAGGTAGGGGGCCATTCGGGTTTTAGCCTCAGATTTTCGCCGGTGGATCGGGGGCTAAAGCCCAAATAATTTTTGAATCATTAATCCACGACCCTCCGCGGAGGGTCGTGGCAATTCAGTCGTGGCAATTCATATGGGGGAGATCCGGGTAATATGAAAAAAGCGCCGGAGGGATTTTCCGGCGCTTGTTGAGGAATTGATTTATTTTTTTCTGAATACGGGGTCTGTGCCTATTGTGCCGTGCAGCTCTTTTAAGTAGGCAGTGGACTTAACTTTCTTAAGCTGCGCCTGCGCAGTCTTAAGGCGTTTGCCTATCTTAAGTTGTTCTGCAACATCTAAATGGCTGGACTTCTTCAGGAAGTTCTCGAGATATTTTACGTGCTGCTCCCAGAGAGCAATGTCGCCTTCCTGCTTTGTTTTCAGGCGGTCGTTGTACCACTGGCTTGAAAGCAGGTGCCACTTTGTGAACATGTTTCTGATCTCGGGGTCTTCGGCGGTTTTGCCTTCGTAGCTGCCTTTAGCCATAATGTAGAGCAGGGCCTTAAGAGCGGGGCAGGCATCATTGATGCTTCCGTCGTCGAAATAAGACTGTGCAACTCTCTGCTGTGCTTCCACTATGTTATTGACGCCGTCGACATAAACGTCCATATCCTGAATTTCGGGCTTCAGCATTTCATCGCTGAATACGGAATTCGGGTTTTCGAATACCCTTCCGAAATATGTATGAACGAATTTATCCGTAATGCGGTATCCAAGGCGGCTTGCAAGGACCTTCTCTCCCTTATATTCAAAGTCGCTCAGTTTTTCGAGGTATCCTTCCTTGATGAGGAATTCCGGATCCCTTTCGTTAACCGAAAGGCGGCACCAGATTTCAGGAATAAGAAGGCTTATATCGTGATCGACCCTGACGTTGGGACCCACATAACCTGCAGCGGTTGTATAGCAGTCGTAACCCGTAAGGATAAAGGAAACGAGTGCATTATTCAGGTCAACAATAGGGCTAAGGGCATTAAAGGGTCCTTTAGTAAGGGCGCCTTCGGAGCCGGCTCCTGTAGTTGAAGGTGATTTTCCGGTAAGGCTGCAGATAAAATCCATAAACATTTCAGGCAGTTCCTGGTAATGAATAGGGTTATAGACTGCAAGAGCGCGAATATTTGCCTGAGGGTCGGGCGGATTGTTGCGTCTTCCGGGGAGAACGGAATTAACCGGGAAGTAAACCGGCTTATCGACCGTTATGCGGCGGAAGAAGCGTGTACCTATCTCAGCAATATACTTATCCCTCGGGTCAATGATATCGGGCCTGTTCTGCAGGTACCTCATATTTTTGGATGGTTTTCCATCCACCATACGGGGGTGAGCTGAAGAAACAAAGTATTTGCATGAGTTCTGGCTGGCAAAGCTCTGGATGAAAGACTTCATCGGGTCGCTGTATGTATCGAAGCCGATGGCGTCTTCAATAAGAGACTCGGCATCCTGGAGCTTAAGCGGCTGGAAATTGGATATAAAAGTTCCGGGTGAAGCAATATCCTTTTCGGCCTGTTTATCGTAGCCTCTAATAATCGCGTCGTCGGGGCGCTGGAAGAAGCGGTACTCGCAGTTTTGAGTAAACTTTACGCTCTGGTTGTCGTACTCCTTGTTGAGGACAGTTAAAAGCTTATCGGCAGGCACGACAACAGAAGCCGTAATATCGTCTTCGAGCTGGAGTTTATCGGCGGCAATAAAATCCTGTCTCAGCTTAAATGTGCGCCAGGATTTGTCCTTCTGCAGACCGACTCTCAAGTAGCTTGCAACGAGTTTACGGTTATTGTATTTGAGTTCGTTGCCCGTATTGCCATTTACGATATCGACGCTGAAATGTTCTCTCCATTTGCCCATCCACTCGTGGCGGTAGAACCTTTTAATGATAAATACAAGTCCCTTTATATACTGAGGGATGGAATCGAGCCATTTGTTGTATTCATCGGTATACTCGCTTGGTGAAGGAGTAAGCATTTTAATTACGGAACCCAGTGATCTCTGAGTACTAAGAAGCGGGCGGCTTGGGGTAGTCTTCCTGACAGGGATCTTGTAGCGTTTGCTGTAATCGTAATTGATTATCTGGTCAACAAACTCCAGGTCCTTCTTGAAATCGGCCACAAAGAAAGGGCCGTAAATAATTGAATCCGAGATGGATTTAGAGATTTCGGATTTGCCGCCGCCGGATACGGTAGAAGGCTTATGGCAGAAGGTTCCCTCGGCAACGGTTCCTATAAGGCGCCAGGTTGGAACCGAAGGGTTCTTTTCGAGGCGGATTTTATATCCGGCAGGGAGAATATAAGTATTTGAAGTAAGGAGTTTAATTACAACGTCCTTCTCATCTCTTTTCCAGCCGACGGTTTGGGTTGTAAGGTTAAACCTGGCATCTTCGGGGACGTAGATTACGTCGCGGAAATTTTTATCGATGCCGTAGCCTTCGGGCTGCAGGTCCATTATATCGCCAAAGAGTTCAGTTACCTCTTTGAAAGAATGGCCTTCTTTTTTCACCTGGTTATCGTCGTGGAACTTATCGCCGAGGTTATAGCTAGGGAAAGCTATAGCGCCGCCAGCGTGTTCCTCCTCCGAGTTTCCGAAGAGGTTAGCCGAATAGCTGATTTGGGTTTTGACCTCTTTTTTGCAGTAGCCGAAGTAGTTATCGGCGATAACAGTAATGATTACGCCTTCTTCAGTGCGGCAGGTAACCTTAAAGGCGTTGCCGCCGTTATAGAGTTCGGAATCGTTTTCATAGCACATTCCATCGCGTTTCTGGCGTTCTGTAGCCTCAGATACGTGTGGAAGTCCAAGTTCCTTTTTAGTAACAGTTGTAAGCTGGGGTGCAAGTATAATGCATCCGGTGTGGCCGGTCCAGTGTTCCACATCGAGTCCCGCGTCGTTCTCAGGCAGGTACGGATCGCCGGCGTTGCCGAAAATAGACTCCACAAAGTCCAGGTTACCCACGAGGTTACCGGGGACGAAGAATCTGGTTTCCATAGATTTTTCGGGAGTAAAGCCTTCGACGCAAGGGCAGACCACAGGGCGCAGGAGCAGGGAAACGAAGACCTCGGCCTGGTTGTGCTGAGAAGAAGTAAAAGGGAGCTTCATGAGTTCTTTTGGCGGATGCAGCGCACGGTAAAGGAGGCCTGCAAAGGCATGTTTAGGGACGGCGATCTTGTCGTCCGGAATAGGGAGGCCCCCTTCGGAGATATGGAAGACGCCTTTAGTAGTTCTGCGGTCGTTCTTAGGATTATGCAGAATTCCCTGTTTAATTCTGTAAGTGCTTATAATATCGGAAACAAATTCACTCTTATCCGGCGGAAGCGACAGCACCCTGGCAATCCCATGCCTGTCAAGAAGGAATGTCTGGGCAGGCATGCGGACAGGCTCATCCAGCTTAATGTCGCTTAAATACTTATCCAGGAAATTCTGGATGCGCTGGTCAGCAGGGCATAAATAGTTTGAAAGAAGACGGTTTTTTTCCTGATGATTAGCAATCAGATCACGCGCAATTTCAATAAATTCAGAGGTTTCACCTTTTTGCCCAAAAACCGGCGCTCCGAGGGCAGCCAGTCTAAGGTTGATATATTGAATTAATTTTTCATCGTCATGACAGGAAGCCGAAGGCTTCTGAAAAAAACCGAGTGATCGTTTTAAGTCCATGTTTCACCTCGATTTTTATGTCTCAATTATAATAAGAAAATTAAAATACATTCTTTGGACACTACAAAAATACTCAAATTTATGCTATAAATAAAAATAATTGTTCCAAAAATCACAATAAAATTAAAATTGAAGACAAATTAGGGCCTGGAAATGCTTTTAATTATAAGAAAAAAGACATAAATTTTCGTGGCTTAAATGATTTGGAAAAAGTAATGGTTCCATAATTTTTTAACAGGGGTCCACATGAAAAAGATGCTGCTGATAGTTTCAGTTTTATTTTTATTTAGCACATTAAGAGCGCAAACACATTACGATACACTTGCCACGTTTAACGCGGGTCCGGGCGTGGAATACACTCACATCAGGGTTCCTGATGTGCCGTGGGAAATCCACGTACTCAAAATCAATCTGAAAAATCCGGCATTAAAGATGGAAGTCATCAAATCGGGGAATGTTCTTAACGGAAGTCTTGAGCATACAAGTCAGATGTCGGCTGAAAACACATTTGAAAATCACAGTGTAATAGGTGCCGTAAACGCTGATTTCTTTTCAGGGAACAATCCCATACAGATGATGGTGCACGGAGGGCAGATCCTGCACAGGCAGAGAACCGACGGGTTATATTCCTCTGCGGCATTTAACGGGGCGGGGCAGGTGGAATTTGCCTCTCCGGTCTTCAGCGGGTCTGTAAGTGTGCCGGGAGGCGGAAGCCTTAAAATTGACGGTGTTAATGAAGCCAGGCAGAGTAACATGACGGTTCTTTACAACAGCATGTACGGAAGTTCAAGCCTTACAGACAATTCCGGTTCCGAGGCCGTTCTGCGACCGCTCGGGCAGTGGTATGTTAACGATACAGTTTACTGTGTAATTGACAGTGTAGCCCATTTGAAAGGCAGCCTGCCGATTTCGAACAAAACGAATATTATTATTTCGGCATTGGGAACGGCGGCTTCCTTCATTGATGCCCATTTCCATAAAGGTGACACTGTAAAGGTTTTTACAAAGGTAACCGATAAGCTTCCGAAGCTGACCGAGCTGACAGGAGGGCATCCTTTTATAATGTTAAACGGGGAGATCTCTCCTTATATAGACCTTAAGGATCCGATGCTTTATAACAGGGATCCGCGTTCTGTTGTAGGCTACAGCAAG
>JBLMYS010000239.1:0-30592 GCA_050258415.1 Acidobacteriota bacterium
TCAATAATATTATTTACTACTGCATATATTGTAAGTCCTGAAACCGATTTGATGCCGGTTTTTTGCGATATGTTCTTTCTGTGAGTAATGACTGTATGAGGGCTTATAAAGAGCCTGTCGGCTATTTCTTTATTTGAATTGCCTGTCACGAGGAGCTTCAGAACCTCCACCTCCCTGTCACTGAGTGTGCCTGTCTGTATCTCCTTTTCAGCGTCGGCCTGTGAATTCAGAAGCTTTGTTAATGAGTCTATGATCTGTGAAGGGGAGTCATTTACCGTAATAACAGAATCAAACAGGCTCATCAGCTGAGGGTCAAAAAGCGAATATGCAATGCCGATCCAAAAGGTTTCCGGAATCTCCTTCTTAATGCTGTAGAACAACTTCGTCTGATTCTGAACAAGAACAGGGCTAATAAAAACGAAGTCAATGCCTGCAGTTCGGGCAATCTGAGAGATCTCTGAAAGTTCAACAGCTTTACTAATGTTAGCCTGAAAGCCGCTCTGCCTTGTCAGGATGCCGGAGAGTCCTTCAAAAATTATGCATGAAGGTTCAGCTATTACAATATTTAGTCTGCTATCTTTCATTTCTTTAGCTTCAGATGCTTTTCCAAATGTTTTACCAGTGGTATTAGAATGGTGTTTTCTATTTGTGTGTGAATGTTCAGATCATATTCCAGTTCAAAAAGGCTGAATAGCATTTTGCGTCTTATCTCCTGGTCATTTTTCTGCGGCAGGTATTTTATCAGCAGATTTCTCAGGTCTTCCAGTTTTTCTTCAATGTTACTATGGTGTTCCTGGTATTCTGCTGCAGAATAGTTGATTGGGAAATTCTTTATTTCGGTCTTATTCAGTTTGTTGTAAAGGGATAGAATATAGGGGAAAACCACTTCATTTTCATAGTTCAGGTGATCTTTTACTTCATTGAAGTATTCATTAAAGAATTTTCCTGCCATAGGTATTTCAGGATGGTCATTAACCTTATTCATTCCCTCAATGTATGTGAGGATATTCGGGTATATTTCATTGAGATAATACTGGTGCTCCTTTTGAAGGTAGCTTATTATTGTCTGAATGTCATTAAAAGAATATTCTGCCTTGCCTGAGGGGATATTACCGTTAAAAAGGTTTGCAAAGGTCAGGAACAGATCCACGCCGATATTATTTTCCAGGCAAACCTGCTCAACTGTCTTTTCCTTAACTGCCAGAGGGAGACCGAGATGTTCAAACATAAGGAGTGAATATGGATTATGTAAAATGATCTCGGAGAGTTTTACGCCAGGAGTGACAAAATAATTATTTATCTGATTCATAAATTACATTCTTTGTTAAAGTACAATTTAGAAAAATATTATCATTAATCCAGATTTCTATCAATTCTTATTGAAAAATCCCCAAAACAGATGATCGGGCCGCTTATTTACAGCCTAATATCCCCATTAGTGGGGATTGAAAGGGGCCGCTGCTGAAAGTAATTTGATCGTACAAATTTCATGAATTAATACAAAAAACGGAGACTTTAACGTGAAGACATATATACTTTTATTTTCTGTGCTTGCCGTATTATTTAGCAGCAATACTGATACTAAAGCCAATGACAGGCGTTTTACATACATTTATGAATCACTTGTTCTGCCGCGCGGGGCGCGTGAGCTTGAGATATGGAATACATACAGGGCAAACAGGGGATATATGTACCGCCGCCTTGACCAGAGGATGGAATTTGAAGTTGGTCTGGGAAATAACCTCATGACTGCTTTGTACTTAAATTCAAGCTGGAGACTCCAGGATGAAAACGGAGCAGCCGCAGGAGGCGAGGCAGTCCCCAGCCAGGAAGTTAGCATTTCCTCTGAATGGAAATATAAGCTGCTGGACCGTGTTGCAAATCCGGTGGGCCTGGGCTTGTACGGTGAAGCAACTGTAGGATTAAATGAAGTGGAGCTGGAAGGAAAGCTTCTCATGGATAAGCAGGTAGGAAACCTCCTCCTGGCATTTAACGGAGTTGTTGAGCAGGAATGGGAGACGGAACTTGAAAACGGGGTAAGCAATACCGGAAAGGAACTTAACCTTGAGTTTGATCTTGGAGCATCTTACATGCTTTCAGGCGCATTATCTTTAGGTCTCGAATTAAGAAATACAAATACCTTCAAGGAAGGGGAATTGGAAAATTCTGTGCTTTTTGCAGGACCTGTTCTGGCATATTCTGATGAGAACTGGTGGGCTGCCTTAACCGTAATGCCTCAGGTGACGGCATTTAAGGGAGCAACAAACGGAAATCTTTCCCTTGATGATCACGAGAAGGTTGAGACGCGCTTATTGTTTTCATTCCATCTTTAAGAAAAATTAAATTAGAAAGTAAAAATTTATGCTGAAATATTATTTTGCACTATTCCTTCTTCTTGGCCTTTTTATTATGTCGTGCGCGAGTTCGGTTCCGGAGCCATCAGCTCAGCAGCTTCAGTGGGCATCAGACAAATGGCCCGGAGTTGGTGTAAAGGATCTATCGGAAGGCAGGGAAATGTATATTGAAAAATGTTCCGGCTGCCACAGCCTTAAGGTGCCGTCGGACTATTCTGAAGAAGAGTGGGCTCCTGTATTCAAGAAAATGAGCCGGAAGGCAAAGCTAACAGAGGCCGAAAATGAAAAGATATGGCGTTACATTTCCACGTTGGCAAAAAGGTAATTAAGGCTAAAAAAATGTCCCTGCCGGAAATTCCTGCAGGGACATTTTTTTGAACGCCATTGAATTATTTCTGTTTAACCAGCTCGATATCGGCATTTATCTTAATTGTCTTTCCGACCACTGCGCCGCCTGTTTCCAACAGGGCATTCCATTTCAGGTCATAATCAAAGCGGTCGATGCTGCCGCTAAGGCTGAATCCTGTTCTGGTATTTCCCCAGGGATCGTTTACTATGCCGCCGAATTCCACATCCAGTTCAACAGGTTTTGAAATCCCCCTGATGGTAAGATAACCCAGGACTTTGTAATGCTCTTC
The DNA here is from genome assembly GCA_050258415.1 of Acidobacteriota bacterium. Lineage (GTDB taxonomy): Bacteria > Bacteroidota > Ignavibacteria > Ignavibacteriales > SURF-24 > JAAXKN01. Next base: position 2,993 of record JBLMYS010000239.1, read on the forward strand.
ATCTAACTGCCTGACAGAAGAACCCTTAAAGGTAATTTCAGTATATTTTTCTGCATTAAAGAAGTCATCTGATTTAAGGTGATTATCCCTGTCGGTGTTCCCTGTATTAATACTTCCTGCATCTATTGTAACCTCTATCTGAGCAGTTTTGAAATCATTGCCATCTGTAAGGACATTTACATTGTACGAATTGAAATGCCCTTTTACGCTCGAGATAACCATGTGTTTTGCCGAAAACTCAAGTCTCGAGTGAGACGGGTCCAATGCCCATACGGCTGAGGTGATGTTTTCATTTACCAAATTGCTAAGCTGGGTACTCATTTTATGTTTCCTTTATTTTGTTTTGGTTTAATTTTATTTAACGCATGTTATAACAGTATATGTTATAACACATAATACTATAAAAAATATATTCCTGCCTGAATACCTGTTATAAAATATATGTGTTATAACACAAATATAAAACTCATTTTCCTCTTTGTCAAGTTAATATGTAAAAAATATTTAATCTGTATCGTTGAGCTGTACCCGGTCAATAAATACCAGGGCATAGCAACTGCCGCTATGCGAAAAAAGTTCAAAAACAGCGTTTCTAGCTGCCTTGATGATGCGCAGGGCTTCAGAATGTTTGGAGTATAGGTTGTTTTAAACATTTTGGAGAAGCCGATATCCCAAAAATGTCCTAATTATTTATCAACAAAAAAGCCCTTAAAAGGTAAACTTCAAGGGCTTTGAATCAAACATCGGCTTATGCTATTTGATCAGGAGGATTTTCTTTGAATCCCTGAACTCGCCAGCCTGTATGGAATATATGTACATTCCGCTGGGGAGGATTGAGCCATCAAACTGAACCTTATACTCACCCGCACTCTGCTCTTTACTGACAAGTGTTGATACTTCACGGCCGAGCATATCATATACTTTCAAATCTACATGGGAGAGCCGGGGAAGTGCATATGTTATAACCGTTGAAGGATTGAAAGGGTTTGGGTAATTCTGCATCAGGCTGTAACTTTGAGGCGCATTTCCATAATATGTAACATCACTGATTTCCGGGAAAAAGAACTGTGAAGATTTTGCAATCACGGAATTAAATGCTGTATCATCAGCCGTAGTCTCAAGAGGAAAGCCAAGATAAATTAACTTTGCGGTGTTCGTGGAGGTCCCGGGTTGGCCTGAATACTGGATGCCGGCACCTTTGCCATTTGAATACTGCAAGCACAATGTGCTGCCCTCTGAGGTTCCAATCTCATCCGGGTAGCCGACTTCATATGTCTGCGCGAAATTAAAATTTGTCCCGCCAAGTGCTGAACCGGCAACACCGGTTACTGATTTTGAAGATGCATTGTCATTTAAAAAACTTGCTTTCAGGCAAGTGCTGTAGAAACTCTTATCTGATGCAGTTCCCCTGGCTGAGAGGTCCCAGCCTATTTCACTGCCTGAGACGAAAAGCTTTCCGCCTTTTTCAAGATAACTTTGTACCAATGCCTGTTCTGAGGTACTGAAGGTTTCATTTATTGTGCTTTCATCGCCCGATATCCAGTAAAGCGCATCATAATTGTTGAGGCCTGCGGTTAAATTTGCAAGCTGAGAACTTTTTACAGATTCAAATGGCATATTCAATGCTGATAAGGCATTGCCATACCTGACAGTGAAGACTGTTCCATTGCCTCTCCAGCCGCCGGCATCGCGGTCGAAGCCATCAACAATCAAAATCTTTTTTGCTTCGGATGATTTCCCGGTACCGAGGGCGTTTGACAAGCTGCTTTCAGTTAATGTTGAATTGTTCAGTACGCTTGAAACGCGGTAATATTCGGTATTGCTGGTCATTGTAACAGTTGTACTGAATGAATTTAATTTATTTTCATTTTGGATCTGCTTCCAGTTTAAGCCGTCAGCGGAGCTATAAAGCCTGAAGCCCTTTACTCCTGAAGTATCGCAGCTGAAGGTAACTTTTGCAGTTCCGTCTGACTGTTTTAATACGCTTAGGAGCAGTGGCTGCTTTACAGAATAGTCATTTACCATTCCGTTATAAGACCTGGGTGTATAGGCAGTCAGATCTGAGGGTGTATAAGACCAGTAAGAAACTGCCCAGTCGCGGCCGGAGGCTTCAACAACTCTCAAAGCGCCGTTTGAGGCCTTATCAACAAACATTCTTACATGCCCGTTTTTGAGCACGGCATCTCCAGGCTTCATTTCATCCCAGCTTGAATATTGCGTTGTAATATTTGGCATACCGGATGTGGAACAGTGATAACCTAATGACCAGCAGCGGCTTACAAATCCGGAGCAATCAACTCCTACGGCATAACCGGAAACACCGGCTGTGTTTATATCGCCTGAATATCTGCCATTCATAAGGCCGTTTGAGAAATCGGAAAGTGTAGAGAATCCGCCCCACATGTAAGGAACCTTAGCGTTCATTCCAACTATAAGCCATGATGGTGTCCTGACCAGGTCGCCATCGGGACCGGTTACATTTGAAGGTGCGAGATTATTTTGCCTGCATTGATATTTATAAAGGACATAACTTTCTGCCAGTCTCAAGGCAGCGCTCCTGCTTACAGCCTGAATCCCTGAATTATGCTTCCCTAAATTATCATTCAAGCCGGCAGAAACAACAGCTTCATTGTGAGGTACAATATTATTATAATTCAATTCATAATTATATTCCGGAGGATATAAAATCTTTCCGGAGGATGGAATAGTAAGGCCGCTCCATCTGATCAGAGTGAGCTTGTCTTTTTCGGTTAGCAGGTGAAAAAGGTTCCCAGCAGCATCTATCTGGAAATCGCGTACCATATAAAGGTATTTAATTGAAGGTACTTCCAGTATTGAAAGTACACTGCCTTCAGGAGACAAAGTATAAACCTCCCGCTTAACCTTCAGGGGAATTTCAGATAAATAAGTTTCAACGAGGACAAAAGAGTTTCCTTTTGAATCTATTCCTATCAGGTCAGAATACGCCAGACTGGAAGGGAAGTTCAGCTTAAATGTTTTATTGAAATTTTGTATTTCATAATTTAATACAAGCTCATTCCGGTTTTTAACATTTACCGTAACATTTTCTCCCGAAGCATTTGAAAGCACGCCACAGTCATCTTCAAAAATGTCCTGCTTATTAAAGAGGAATGATTTTTTTAATGTATACGGCTTGTTCGGGGCAGAAGTGAACATATTATCCGTCAAAGCACAATGTAGCTTGTCGCTGCCCGGAATAAAGCCTTCCTGGGATCTGTTATGGTCAATTGTCTTTTGAAGACGATTGCCTGTAATGCAGTAACTTACAGGGGAATCGAAAGCATTAAGCCATATATCATCTTTATCAAGGTCAAAAGATGAGATGGAGTAGATGCCTGAATTTTCAATTCTTAAATTTACAGGAAGATCAGAATATTTTTTTTCTGCAAGCTTTGTAAAAACTGCCTGCCCGGCAGTAGAACCTACCGAAAGGACAAAATACAGGAACAGTAAAAAATACTTCATGAAAAAGCTCCGGGTAATATTTAGGCTAAGGAATATATTTTTCTTTAACAGAGATGATCTCGCCGTTCATTATTTTAAGTGCAAAAGGTTTTTGCCTGAACTCAGCATAATCTTTCCGGCTGAAGATAGAAAGGAATTTCTGCAGGCTGATGGCTTCGTTGAAATTAAAGTTTCCGGAAGTATCATATGAAAGTGTCTGCATTATAATTTCAGGCTTGGCGGAAATTTTTATTTTAAGTGAGTCTTTTCTAGGATTTCTTATATAGTATCCCTGGGGTGGATCAGGAAGAGCAGTAATTCTTTTCTTCTTATCTTCCGAATAAGCCTTTAACGCCTCATCGCCGCTGAAAAATTCCACGGTATCAATTAAAACATAATTTGCAGATGTACCGGAGGATACTGCTTTAATATAGCCCGTGCAGTTAAAATCAGGCAATTTATTTACAGGCGGCTGTGCCGAAGAATTCTGTGCCGAAGAATTCTGTGCCGAAGAATGCAATGAATCAGTCTGCTTTTGCTCACTCTGCTTATTTTGACTGCAGCCGCTGCAGATCAAGGCTGCAGATAAAGCTGCTGCAGCAAACATATTTGATGCAGGATATATATTAAAAGACTGGGAGAATATTTTCACAGTAAAAACCTCCGGGACGATTTGTATATTCCAAGCTTTACAGGTGCAAAATAATCAAATTTTATATAAATACGAATTTTTGCTGAAAAGGCAATTTAATCTTCTCGTTGGGCAGGGAAGCAATAAAATGAAAAGCCCAAAAACGGTTAGTCCGTCTTTGAGCTTTTGTAAGCTGAAAGGGGGAGATTTTTCGCAGCCCCTTGAAATGTCTGGAATTCTGGCTGATTTGAGCATTTCTGATTAGTCGATGTCCTAAAAATGTCCTGAAAAATTATGATAATTTTACCAGTTCAACTTTCTACCAGTTCAGTTGCTAATCAGTTAGTGAATTATCAGAAAGGTAATTTTGTATTTGCAGTTTCAATGAAGGCAGTTCATTTCTTACAATAAACCAGATAATTGATTTGTCGACTCCGAAATACTCATGCACTATCCTGTTTCTTATGCCCGCCATTTTATTCCAGGGGATCTCAGATGCGGCAAGTTTTACCTCCTCGGGAACATTTTTAGATGCCTCGCCGATGATTTCGATATTTCTTACAACTGCATCTACTACAAGTGAAGAAGAAATGAAATCTTCAAACTCAAAATCTTTTGTGTAGGCAAAGATTTTATCGATAGAATCTAAAATATCCTCGAATAAAATCTTCCAGTCTCTTTTAGACATAAATAAGGTGCTCTTTTACTGAGGGGATCATATTAGGTTTTATCGCATTTGAAGAAACAAGATCCACCTTTACTCCTAAGAGTGCTTCAAGTTCTTCGGCAAGAGTAACAAAATCGAGTCCAATAGGTTTTTCGAATTCAACCAGAATATCAATGTCACTGATTTCTGTGGCGAGTCCATATGCATAGGAGCCGAATATGCCTATTTCTTTGATATGATATTTTCTTTTAAGCTCATCCTTATTACGGGCAAGGAGAGTTTTTATTTCCATCAAATTTTTCATTTGGCTCCTCAAAAAAATCTGATTAAAGTATTTATAGTATAGACTAGACTAAATAAAGGTATCCTGATACAAAAATCAGTAATTTTACCTCAAAAGTCAATTTAGCCTTCCTGCTGGGTCGGGGAAGTGTCCAAATGCAAAAAGCTCAAAAGCGTTTAATCCGTCTTTGAGCTTTTGTAAGCTGAAAGGGTAGAGAAAGCGCCCCCCCTGAAAATATTTAGAATTTAGGCTGATTTGAGCATTTCTGACAAAGCGATGTCCTAAAAGTGTCCTAAATATTTTACAACAAAAAAGCCCTTAAAGGATAAATCTTCAAGGGCTTTGAATTAAATATCGCTTGATGTTATTTAATAAGGATGAGTTTCTTTGAACTTCTGAACTCCTCGGCCTGTAAGGAATATATGTACATTCCTGAGGGCAGGTAGGATGCGTCAAACTGAACCTTATACTCACCTGCACTCTGCTCTTTGCTGACAAGCGTTGATACCTCACGCCCCAGCAGGTCAAATACTTTCAGATCTACAAATGACCTTTTGGGAATTGAATAGCTTATTGTTGTAGCCGGGTTGAAGGGATTTGGGTAATTCTGCATCAATACAAAATTCTTAGGTCCTGTCTTTCTGACTAAATCATCAGCTGATGTGATAATTCCACTCTCATTAAATATAGTGAGTCCGCCTTCTGTTCCAATCCATTTGTTGTTGTTCCTGTCGATCGAAAAGGCCTGTATATTATTGTTTGGAATGCCTGAGTTGAAAATATCATATCTGACAAAAGTATTATTCCAGCCTAACTTTGAAATTCCGTAATCAGCAATATATAATTGGTTGTTTTTCCCGAACTTCATGTTGTGGAAATAATTGAACAGGTCTTTCTGATACGGCTCAACAAATGTCCACATCTGTCCGGTCTCCAGATTATGAAGCTGAATGAGTCCTTTTGTATTTCCGATCCATATATCATCATTATTATCAACTGCAACATTATAAAGGTTATTTGAGCCGATCTGGGAGTTTGAGGTATTAAATATCGTCCAGTTACTGCCGTCATACTTAACAAGTCCGCTGTTTCCGGTTGCAATCCATTTGTTGTTCTTGCTGTCTACTGCAATTCCCCAAATGCCGTCAGCGGGGAGGCCCGAATTGTTTGCGTCTAATATTGTCCATTTTCCGTTGAACTTTACTAATCCAGAAACAGAAGATGCCCAGATCTCATCGTTTTTATCTATAACTACTTTGTGAAATTTTGGAATGGAAACCGAACTGTCTTTATCAAAAATCTGCAAACTGTTCCCGTCGTACCTCCCTAGGGCACTTTTATTCGAATTAGAGAGTGTAAGCCACATGTTGTTATGGCTGTCAAAGTTTATCTCATAAATTCCGTAATCTTTAATCCCAAGAGATTCTTCGCTGATGAGCGAAAAATTCAACCCGTCAAATTTTACTAAGTTGCGTCCGGCTTTCATCCATGTGTTGTCATTTTTATCGGTTGCAATTGTCCAGACATAATGGGAAGGAAACTTTGTATCGGTAAGGTCATATTTAGTCCAGTTCTTTCCATCATAAATTGAAAGCCCATTACCCCAGTCGGCAACATAGATTTTATCATTGTTTGCAAGGATGTGCCAAATGTAGCCGCTGTCGTTGGTAAGGCTGGTGGAATCATAAACAGTCCAGGAATTATGGTCATATGTATATATGGCATGCTCTGAAGAAGTCCATATATTATTCTTATTGTCTATAAACACGGTTGTAAGAGGATCTTTCACATTCTCAAAGCCGGGTCTTGAGTGCAGTTTCCAGTCAGCACCATCGAAGCTGACCAGGCCCCAATCTGTAGCAAGCCATATAACGTTTGAGGTATCCGCTGCCAAAGCTTTGAAAGCTCCGAAATGGGTTTGAAGATTTCTGGTGTCGAAAACTGTCCAGGCGCTGCCGTCGTATTTGAATAATATTCCCGGATAAGCACCAGCCCTCAGGCCCCAGAGAGTATTGTTTTTATCAAAGCATATTCGTTCCAACTCATCCATTGGATCGCCGATTTCTTTTTCTGTAAAGACCTGGAAGCTAGTTCCGTCATATTTTGCAACGCCTCCATAGTATGTTGCAATCCAGATATTTCCCTTCATGTCCTCTGTCACGCTATGTATGGAATTATCCGGCAATCCCGAATTTCCTTTATGAAAAACGGTCCAGTTGCTCCCGTCATATTTTACCAGTCCCCCGTCATAGGTTGCGAACCACTTGTTTTTATTATGGTCTATAAATATAGATCGTATAAAATTGACGGATAAGCCCGAATTTGAAGCATTAAAAAATTCTTTTTTGCCCGAGCTAAGGTTAATCTTTACCAGCTCTCCGTATGTGCCGGCCCACAGGATGCTGTCTTCCAGAGCCAGCGAGCCCACAATATTATTATCGCCTGTGAAGTTGATCCACTGATTATTTGTCTGGGCCGGGCTCTTTGCGGCAAAAATAAACATGAAAATTATGAAAGGGATAATTTGTTTTGAGTAAGGCTGCATATAAATACCCTTAAAACGATTTAATAATTAGAAAGAAAGTCGCTAAATACTTATTCCAAGACCAGCTCTAGCAGAAGTTAAATTATAAAACCATCTGCTGTTAGCTCCTGAAGAAGCTGATGACCGAAAGAAAGTTATTAAGGGATCCGGTTCGGAACTAATTTACTGCCGGGATTCATAATAAAATTTCCTTTATATAAATATATATGGTGACGAAGACCGTTTTCGGAAAAATTAATGAAGAAAAATAAAGAAATGAGAATTATTTTCATATAGGCTGCCTAAAACAGAAGTTAATAAGATAAAGCAGGGAAGTGTTAAAATGCAAAAAGCTCAAAAACGTTTTCAAGCCCGTCTTTGAGCTTTTGTAAGCGGAAAGGGGGAGAAGATGCGCTGCCTCTTAAAATGTTTTGAATTCAGGCTCTATTTAGCACTTCTGCTGAGGCGATGTCCTGATAATGTCCTGATAATTTGATGAAAAACCATTGTTAATATGAAGAGAGGGTGCTTGAAATAATTGATTGATTTTGGTTAACAGGTTTATTAGTATCCATTAGTCGATTTCATTAAATGCCCCAAAATTAGAGAAAATCTGTAGGTGCTTCCTTTCTCTATATACAGATCATTTTTTACCATCCTTATTCATTGATAACTTCACCTGACGTATTTTTATGGAGGTTATTTATGAAACACTTTATTGTTCTCCTGCTCATTGCTTTTACTATCACATTTGACTCACCTATCAGCCTGAAAGCACAAACAAACTTAAGTCCTGCACAGAAATTAGCACGCGATATTTTCAAAGAGCTCATTGAAATAAACACATCTACAAAAGTAGGCGCCACAAAAGCCTCCAATGCCATGGCCGATAGATTAAGAAAAGCAGGTTTCCCTGAAGAAGATATTCATATTGCTGGCCCGGAGCCTGAGCATATGAATCTTGTAGCAAGATATCATGGAAGTAGCAAACTAAAACCGGTCCTTATTATTGGACACCTTGATGTTGTAGAAGCGTTAAGAAGTGACTGGTCTATGGATCCCTTTACATTCAATGAAAAGAATGGCAACTTCTATGGCAGAGGTACAACGGACATGAAATGTGAAGCTGCCGAAATTATTACAAACCTGATAAGGTTAAAGCAGGAGCATTTTTTGCCTGACAGGGATATTATTGTTGCCCTTACAGATCATGAGGAAGGCGGGGATGCAAACGGCATTTTATGGCTTATTAACAACCGCAGGGATCTGATCGGTGCGGAATTTGCAATAAACCTGGATGCCTCGGGCGGATGGATTTCAGAAGGGAAGTATGTACAAAATGAAATTCAGACATGTGAAAAAATCTTTATTAATTACAAATTTGAAGTACATAACAAGGGTGGACACAGCGCCATGCCGGTCAGGGAAAATGCCATCTACCGCCTTGCAGCCGCGCTCACAAGGATTTCACAATACAGGTTCCCCGCAAAATTAAACGAAACTACCAGGCTATATTTCGATAATCTAAAAAATAATGTGCCCGGTCAGATGAAGTCTGACATGGAAGCATTGCTCAAAATACCTTTTGACACAACTGCGGCCGAACGCTTATCAGATGCATTGCCTTATTACAACGCCCTCATGCGGACAACCTGCGTTGCAACTCTTCTTCACGGAGGCCATGCCGATAACGCACTGCCCCAGACGGCAGAAGCAAATGTTAACTGCAGGATGCTTCCTGATGATAAACCGGAGTATGTACTTTCAACTCTTAAGTCTGTTGTAAATGATACGCTTGTTGAAATTACGCAGGTGGAGGAGCCTGTTGTATCTCCAATCTCTCCGCTTAGAAAAGATATTTTAGATTTAGCCCAAAAAATATCATCCTCTTTATGGCCTGGAGTTAAGGTAATTCCCATTATGTCACCAAGTGCCACAGATGGACTATATCTCAGAAGAGCAGGGATTCCGGTTTATGCAGTCGGCGGAATGTTTACTGACATTAATGATGTGCGCACTCATGGAAAAGATGAATTCATTGGAGTAAAGAATTTTTATAATGGTGTTGAATTCATGTACAGGTTCATCAAGACGCTCTTTTCGGGAAATTATATCTCATCGGGTAAAGAATAATTTTATTTATTCTCAGATATAACCATAGAGATGAGGATATTTTTGATGACAATATTGGGACTAATAAGACGGTATTAAATTAAAAAGCTCAAAAACGTTTTTAGTCCGTCTTTGAGCTTTTACAAGCGGAAAGGGGGAGATTTTCCGCAACACTTCAAAATGTTTAGAAATTAGGCTGTATTTAACATTTCTGACTAGTCGTTGTCATAAAAGTGTCCTAAATATTTTTCATAAATCAGAGACTATTATTGCTGCTTTCTGCTCTTCTTTCATCTCCTTTTTATTGTGATAATTTGGGCCTGATTGCCCGCAAAACTTACGGCTGCGGCAATGTTTGAAGTTGCCTTGATTCCTCCTGGTGCATCACTCCACCCAGGAAGAGCAAACTCTTTGAATCTTTTCCCATTGTAATGAATCATAACGTCAGTTGTCCAATTAAACCCGTAGAAATAGATGTCTATTGGACTAACTGCAAAGGAAGCCCCAATAGAGGTGCCAGATGAAGGGGTAAAGACGACCTGCATAGCCTTTGTCTCCAGATTGAACTTCCATATGGGTCCGTTTCCAATTAAAAGCTCTTTCTCATTTGCAAGCGTGAGTGTCCAGCCGTTGTATGGTGTGTGTTGAGATTCGCTGGTGTAGATAACCTCAGCCTTTGAATTCTGTAGCTTTACTATTGTGGTTTGATAAGAGTTGTTCACCCCAAGTGCATAAGCCACATCTGTTGTCTTGGAACCCGTGATGCTGTAGAAATACCACTGAGTGTCAAAATCCAGAGCCTTCCAGGCTTTCCCGTCATAGTGAACGAGGGCTCCCCAGGCCCCCACTCCCCATACATTGTCCTCAGAGCCTGCCCAGATTCGGTCAATTGACTGCCCTTGCTTTGCAACAATATGGGAGAAATCAGCATATATGTATTTCCCATTTTTATAGGTTATAGGGATTCCTGGAGCAAGATATACCCTTCCTGTATCCAGAGCCCAGATACCATTAATGCCACTTGAATTGAACAGTTCACCCTTGCCCTTCCACTCTTTTCCGTTCCACTGCATTACGTTGTATTCTGTCCCAAATTCCGGTCCTAAAGGCTCATCAAGGAAAACATCCCCCACAGCCCAGATATTGTTCTCATCAAATATCCATACGTCTTCAAAAGCACTTGAAGGACCAGGTACTCCGAACCTTTTTACTTCAAATGTAAAGTCCTGAGAAGTGGAGTCAGGAGGAGTATTCTTACTCTCCGGCTCTGTGGAGCTTTTGCAGTTAAATGCACTGAGTGATATGAATACAAGAAAAGCAAATGTAAGCGGACTAAGTTTCATTAATCTTACCTTTGGTAATTTCGATAGATCGTTCTTCTGAAAAAATAATGAGGAAAGATAAGAAGAATGATAGAATTTTCAAACGGGCCACATGGAACAGCAGTTCACAGGGAAGTGCCAAAATGCAAAAAGCTCAAAAACGTTTAGTCCGTCTTTGAGCTTTTATTAAGCGGAAAGGGGGAGAAGAAGCGCCTCCCCTCTAAATATTTGGAATTTAGGATGTTTTAGGCATTTCTGACAAAGCGATGTCCTAAAAGTGTCCTGAATGTTTTTCTATTATTGGGACTTTGCAGAGACTTCGCAGCAGGTCTCTGCCTCATGCACTTAACTTGCACAATCCCCACTAGGTTGTTCGTAACTCATTGTGAGAAATGCTTGCAAATATCAATTACCTTCCGTGGTAAACTACTCCATGATCACTGTCGCAAACAATTATTTCTTTGCCATCTGTCCATAGGCCATAGAATCCTCCGTCATAAGGAACGGGCTTTGAAGTGCCGGAGATTTTCACCTCCTTCCAGTCTATACCGTTAAAATTGTATAGGTTTGAGGGATAACCATAAGCCCAAATGTTATTTTGGCTGCAGAAAAATGAATTTGCAAAGCCGATACTTAACTCGATTTCCCTCTTCCATGTTTTTATATCTATCCCGCTGCTTTTAACATCAGCCGATGCAATTCTAAGAGACCCGAAGGAATAGATCTTATTACCCGATTGGATAAGGCCGCTGTGGCCAAAGGTTCCGCTAAAAGCATCAGTAGAATCAACTGTAATAAATCTGTTATTAAAAAATTTGGATATATATAATGTAGTAGAACCGATCTGGTATGAAGTGGCATATACCGTTCCTTCAATTAAGCCTAGCTTAGATATTTCGGTCATGGAGTCACCAATAGTATATCTAATCCATTCTCCATGATAATAATGTGTAATCATACCCACCGATGCCACCCAGAAATCATCTTTCCCAATCCCAAGAATATCACTGCTTCCAAGGGGCATCGTTGCAACCATTGGAATCTCACTCCACTTAGTCCCGTCATAGTGCATGACGTATGGATCTGGATCCTGACCTGAACTGTAAAGTCTGCCTCCAATAGCCCAGACGTCGTTCTTAGCCGTACCCCATAGGTTTCCGACTTCTCTGGAGCCCTTGCCGTAGGTGGTAAGAGGGGAGTTTTCGGTTGCTCTTTTCCAGACCTTCCCGTCATAGTGCCACAGGCAGTCACGCACATCAGGGGAATAGCTGGCCCCCCAGATGTCATCCGGGGCGCTGCCCCAAATGGATTTTAATTCGATTCTCCCTGGAAGATCCCCGTAATCAACGCTGTCTATGCTCCATACAAAATCACGCTTTCCGGGTTCAAGTTTACTTTCCAGAGGGCTGTCTTTTTTACAGCTAAGGTTCAGGAATGCTATGATAAAAATTGAAAGGAGAAGGATCTTTTTCATGATTTCCTTAATATTGATTAGACGAGTTTTTTTTCTACTCAACTGTCCGTAGAGAATTCATGTTTCAAAATTACTTGGGATAAAGTTAAGTAATCTTTTAAGGTCTGTCAATTGTTAGTAGAAATTATCTAATCTTTGAAAGGGGCAGGTAGGGAAGTGCAAAATGCAAAAAGCTCAAAAACGTTTAGTCCGTCTTTGAGCTTTTATTAAGCGGAAAGGGGGAGATTCGAACTCCCGGTACGGTTGCCCGCACAACGGTTTTCGAGACCGCCGCATTCGACCACTCTGCCACCTTTCCATTTTCTCCGTCCCTAAAGATACGAAGAATCAGGTAATTTGAAAAGCTGAATTTTATTCTAAATTGAACCAGCTATAAGTCTTGTTGCCACTATCAGCAAAGTTCCCGCTATAAAAGATGTAACTACAAGCTTCGTGTGGTTCTTTAACATCTCGCCCAACACAGCATGAAACGCCAGAAATATAAATCCGCCGCCAATGTGCGCCATTATCATGCCGAATACGGTGGGGGAGATCATAGACTGCAAAAGGAAAATCCCTATTACGGCTCCCAATACTGTAGTAAGCTCAACCAGCGTTACATATGTAATGATCTTCTTTTTACTGTATGCCGCTCCTAGCATCAGCGATGCTAAGGCCAGTCCCTCGGGAAATTTGTGCACCAGTATGGCAAAGAAAATTGAGTTACTTTCAAAATGCATGTGCTCGCCTCCCGTGGTAAGTGCAATACCGTCGAAAAGGGAGTGAAAAGACAACGCTGTTACCATCAGGAGCACAATTTCTGAAAACCTCTTCGTCGTCTGTTCGTCGAAGTGGCTTGCACTGCAGGCCGGACAGACGTGAAAGTAATATTTGCTTATAAGCCAGAAAACAAGGTAGCCCGAGGCTAAGCCTATTAGTAGCTCTGGTATTGAAAGCGCTTCATATGCCTCTGGCAGTATGGAAAACGCCGCCGCGCCGAATAAGGCTCCCGCTGAGAGGCTTATCAAAGCGCATAATTTATGATGGTCTATTTTGATCGAAAATGTGGAAATTGCCCCCACGAGGGCTGAGAGGACTACAAAGACCGACCTTAAAACCATTCCTGAATATATCTGATCCATTTATTCCATTTTTTTTAACTTATAAATTTACCAAAATTAACCTGCATTTTAAAATATTTTTGAGCCTCTTCTTTTAAATTTCGTGAAATATTTATATATTTGAATCTTTCAATTACGGAAAGATGCAGGAGTGGCTGAACTGGCACGCCTGGAAAGCGTGTGTGCGGGCAACCGTACCGTGGGTTCGAATCCCACTCTTTCCGCTCCGAAAGAATAAAGCCCGGGTACAGCTTATGGCTGATCTCGGGCTTTTTTCGCATTGTGACAATCCCAAATGTCCTCTACTACTTCATATATAAATTTTGTATATTCAAAGTAAAATAATGCAGGATTTATGAATACCTTGATTGAAACTGATTATCAGCACGCCCTTAACGTAAAGGCACTGCTGAAGGAAAAATTCGGCGATCTGATTTATAAAATATACTGTTATGGTTCCAGAGTCACTGAACAAAGGCAGGATACAGACTTTGATCTGATCATAGTTACTTTAGAAAAGATAGACTGGCGTAAGGAGGACGAGATTTCTGACGTACTGTATTATTACGGACTTAAGCATGATATTCTCTTCGACGACAGATGCTTTTCCAAAGATGAATTTGAAAATAAATATAAGTACATGCCGTTTATTGTCGAAGTAAAGAGCTACGGAATTGCCATCTGAAATGGAGAAAGAGGAACTCATAAATATCGTAAACTACAGGGTTGAAACCTCCTACGGTGCAATAAACGAATCAGAAAGCCACCTTGCCAATGGGTTTTTAAGTACAGCAATGAACAGGATTTATTATGCTGGCTTTTACATGGTAAGTGCACTGGCTGCATTAGACAACTTTTCCACCGCTAAGCATAAACAGTTGATCGGCTACTTCAACAAAGAGTATATAAATTCAGGCAAGATCGATCCCGAAGTTGGTAAAATCTTAAGGACTGCTTATGACAGGCGTCAGGCGGCCGATTACCACGATTTTGTGACTTTGACCAAAACCCAGATAGATGAATACAGGATGAGAATGCTGGAATTTATAAAACAGGTTGAACTTATTATCAAAGAAAGGCTTTCTGAGCTAAATAACAGTTATTAGAAGAAATCCTGGTAAAATTGAAAAGTTAAAAGCTATCCTTCTTACGTTCCGAAAATACAACTGTTCACATTCAATATATAAAATGAGAATCTTTACTTTTTGTCTTTTAGGTCTTCTCTTTCTTTCAGGCTGCAGAGGAGAAGATGCGAAATCCAGAGTTTATAAAAATGACGGAAACATATCCGATGAGAAAGGTAATCCTGCTGATTCCAACGTTTCTTACTTCCCCCAAAAAATGCCTGTAGAAAAATCATTTTTCAGTGAAAGGTTATCTACACAAAACGATTCAGTGAATTATCAAATCAAAAAGTTTGATTTTGCATCTGTTACAAAACAATTTATAGCATTCAAGGAACCGGTTTTAGATAACTATTATCTGGGTAAGGATATTATCCGACTCCTCTGGACCAGATCTTTTCACCGGCCTGTGATGATTAAAATGGAAAGGCAAGGAGATGCTGTTACCTTAACTACAAAGATTCTAAACAGGTATCCAGAGCTCTTTCCTTTGAAATCTACTATTAAATTTTTACCGCCTGTTAATAAATCAAAGCACCGGAAAAAAGAAGTCATTAAAGAGATTCCCTTGCCCCCGCAAAAAATTGATGTACATATTGATCTGAACAAAACAACCAGACTTTCTCCGAAAGAATGGGAAACAATGCTTGGGAAGTTAAATGAGATCGATTTCTTCCATATGACCCCATACAGGCGGGAGGTTGGATTGGACGGATCGGACTGGCTGCTTGAAACCCACCTTAGTGACAGGTATCACTATGTGTTCAGGTGGTCTCCCCATGATTCTTTCCAGAAATGCTGCGAATACCTGATCGGCTTAAGTGAAGTAAAAAATGAAGAGAGGTACTGATGACCGGATCTAATGCATACCATAAATCCTTCACCCGGAATTGCCTTATAATTATAATGGTGGTTTTACTTGGAGGCTGCAAGGCGGGACGGAATTCAGAAAGTGATGCTTACTTTCAGGATTCAAAAATATCTGATTTAGCAGGTAACCCAAAAGATTCCAGTGTCTTTTATCTTCCTATGGACATGAAGTCCAAAGATTCAGAAATAAATAATGGAATGGATCCCTTTATTAGTAAATGGATATCCTCAATGCTTTACTACCTAAAGGAGCCGGTTCTGTATAACAGATATCTGGGAAAAGATATTTTTCGTTTACTTTACCTGGATAACAGGCCATTAGTCATTTCTATGGTAAATGATCACGGAAGAATTACAATTACTACAAAGGTACTGAACCATGCTTTGGATCCTAATAAGCCGGGTAAACATATCTCTTTCTACCGTTCATATGATAACAAAAAAACAACCAGGGACGGTGATATATACTATGGGTACCAGATAGATGAAACTGAATTACCACCCTTGAAGGTGATTTTGAACAGGACAAAGGTCCTATCCAGGAAAGAATGGGATGAATTTAATGCAAAGCTTGACAGTATAGATTATTTTAAAATGGAACCTAGTGATGAAGCCGGCAGGGGCTACGGTCAAAGGAAAGACATTGTGCTTGAGAGTCACTCCAAAGAAAAATATTGGATGGTTCACCGGAAATCCTTTGATTATGATTTAGTAAGGTGCTGCCAGTATCTGATAGAACTAAGCAGCATCAAGGATGATGGTATAATCACAAGTATAAACTAATCACTAACAATTAAATTTAAAGCCTGCTGTTACTTGTGTGCTGATAAATAAAAATAATGACATTTTTATGACATCGGCTTTCGAAAAACACTCAATACAGCCTGAATTCCAGCAATTTGGATAAGGTGCGGAAAATCCCACTCTTTCCGCCAACAAAAATAAAGCTCAGGAATAGCTAAAAACGCTGTTTTTGAGCTTTTTTTCTGTACAGCAACAACTCTGTAACACACCAAAACTCACCCTGTTTACCACTTTAGGACAAATTTAGGACACTTTTGGGACACTAAAATTTCTGGCCTTTGACAAATTATAATTATTCAGAAATGATTTACTTTTGAATGCGTGGTTTATTATTTTTCGTTTGTAACGAATCTGTTCTGTGTGTATTGAACTTTTAATTAACCATTCATTTTCAATATTACAGGTCTCCTATGAAATCCCGCTCTATAATAAGTCTTATGCTCCTGCTGGCAATTCTTTTCTTTAATGATTTTGCAGGCGGCAAATGAAAAAAGTTTATTACATTATACTTTTACTTGGGTTTTTGTTTAGCATTGCAAAGGCTGATTCCGGCAGGGATTCTGATACATCCAGTTTTGGATATATCGGAGGTAATCTGGGACTTGCAGGCAGACAGGTTGGCTATTCAAGGTTTCCGCTTAAAGTTGGCGGTCAATTTCTTTATTCCTGGAATAATAACGCCATAAAACTTGCATATAATAAAATATCGGTGTTTCAATTTGATAATGAACCGGATTCAAAAGAAAGATTCCACTCCATCGAATTATCTTATGGAAGGCTCCTTAGAATAGGGTCCATTCGGCTTCTGTTTAATGACCTATACATAGGTGCTTCGACTGGTCTATCAATAAACTTTATTGATTATTATAAGGATTCAGGAGATGCCTGGGGCCATCGGATAACAACTGAAAATAAGTTGGGAATTCCATTTAGTATTTTTACCAATACTAATTTTGGCTCCCTTTTGACAGCCGGATTTGAATATAAGTATAGCATTCTTCAAAAGTCTTTCCCTTCAAGTGAAGTAAACTTTTCAATAAATGTGAAAGTGTTTGAACTATAATTCTTATTACTTTTTAGGGATACATTCAATGAAAAGACTTTACTTCATAATTATTATACTTGGAATTACTTCCACTATATTTCCCCAGAGCTTTAACCCTGTTAAATGCAGGGCTTTAAGCCGTGATTGGAAGACTATTATCGACACAACGTGGGCAGAGAGAAATCCTACCGCATTTAATCTGACAGTGTTTGATTCCGTTTGGAACACAATAGACCGCCAGTATGCATGCTTTCAGAATCTTGATATTGACTGGAAAGCGTTGAAAGATAAGTACAGACCTGAAATAGAGGCTGGTGTAACAAGGGGCAGATTTGCAGCTATCATGAATTATCTCGGGTTAAGGCTTCAGGAAACACATACAAAATTTTCAGATCCGGGAGTAAATTATGGGTATGTATTCGATGCCCCTCCCGGAGTTCCCATCCTCTATACAGGCGTCTGGGGACGTGATTCCCGTTTCGGGGCCGGACTTACACCGCTTGCCGACAGTACACTGCTGGTTTATCAGGCAGTTGAAAATCATCCGCTTGGCCTGATACCAGGTGACATTGTGCTGGGCTATGACGGTGTGCCATGGAAAAAACTTTATAAGGAACTGCTTAAGCTTGAAATACCCATTAATATGACAAGCCAGTGGGGAGCAAACAATGAGGCATTCACGCACCTATGGCTTTCAGGAGCAGGACAAAACTGGCACTTGTTCGATACAATTGATATAAAGAAATTCAAAACAGGCGAAATTGTCCATCTTCCGACAAATCTTTTGGTAAATAAGAAATTCAATATTACTTATTCCGAACAGTTGCCTGTTCCCGGAGTACCATGGATAGATAAAAGCAATAATTGGTCTGTTGCCTGGGGCATGGTGGAAGGGACAAAAGTGGGATACATCTACGTTTGGAATTGGTTCAATGGAATTTCAGTGAAATTTCATGACGCACTGGATTCGCTGATAAATGTCAATAAGGCTGAAGGTCTTATTCTGGACTTCAGAGCAAATTATGGCGGGTATGTAAGGGAAAGTGACCGGGGACTGAGCCTTCTTTTTAAGAATTCTGCTCCTACTTTATCTTTAGTTGCCAGAAGTAATCCGTATGATCATTTTCAAATGAAGAATACATCTAATTACATTTTTTCAGATGATTCAACTGCTTACTTTGATAAACCAATTGCAGTGCTTACAGGACCAATGTCCATAAGCGCTTCTGATTTTATTGTAAAAAGGCTGCAGTACCATCCCAAAGTAAGGGTATTCGGGAAGTCCACATCTTCTGCATTCGCATCTGCCTCAAGAATTATGATTTCTAATATCGAATTGGATTTTGCCGAATATAACGGTATGGATATTAGTAATCCCGGGGAATATCTGACGCATAAGAAACAGAAAGTGGATGATGATGTTTGGTTAACTCCGGAAGATGTAAACAAGGGGGAAGATTCAGTAGTAAAGAAAGCTCTGAAATGGATAAATGATAATATCCTCTCTGTTAATCCTGAAAATACATCTGCTGTAGCAGAATTCAATCTTAAGCAGAATTATCCAAATCCTTTCAACCCGGCAACAACAATAAGCTACTCAATTCCTAAACAGTCACATGTTGAAATGAGAATATTTGATATGCTCGGCCGTGAAGTATCAACAATTGCCAGTAAAGAGCAGAGTGCAGGTGAGTATAAGGTTCAGTTTGACGCATCAACCCTGCCCAGCGGAGTATACATATACACTTTGCAGGCAGGCCAGTTCAGGGATTCTAAGAAACTGTTGCTCCTTAAGTAATTTTGAGCTCATTTATTCAACACTGCTAAGGACAGAGCAAATGAAATTTATCAGAATACTTTCTGTCATTATCGTTCTATCTTCTTTTTGCCATGCACAGCAATGGGAAAATTTCCTTGCTGATGAAGAAGTCAGATGCCAGGCTGTTGAAGGACAATATCTCTGGGTTGGGACCACAAAATATTTGGCAAAATTAGATACTCAGACTGGGGAGATAGCAGAAATATTTAAGAACTTTGAAGCCTGGAGTAATTACATTTCTTCAATTGCCATTGATAAGCAAGGGAATAAATGGATCGGAACTGATAAAGGAGCAGCCAAATTTGACGGAAAGAACTGGACTGTTTACAATTCCGGGAATTCTGGAATATCACCTGCCAGTTGTTCCTCAATTGCGATTGACCGGCAGGAGAATCTTTGGGCTGGAGCCTGGGGAGGGGGTTTAGCTAAGTTTGACGGGAAGGGCTGGACAGCATACGATAGTCATAATTCAGGACTGCCAAGGCTCTTCTGGGTTTACTCTATTGCTGTTGACCAGCAGGGAAATAGATGGTTCGGGACTGATTGTGGGCTGGCCAGGTTTGACGGGCAGAAATGGACTGTATATACCAATCTTAATTCCAAGCTTCGGAGTTCTATTGTTACTTCAATTGCAGTTGATGAACAGGGAAACAAGTGGATTGGAACTCCTGCAGGGCTGGCTAAATTTGATGGAGAGAATTGGACTGTCTATGACAGTACTAATTCCGGAATGAAGGGTAACTATGTTTTGTCCATTGCAATTGATAAGAAGGGTAATAAATGGCTGGGTGTTGGCGGGTTTGGATTGGAAATGTTTGACGGGGAGAATTGGACTGTTTACAACTCTGCTGATTCCAAACTGCCAAACACGGTTATAAACTCAATTGCTGTGGATCTTCAGGGAAATATCTGGATCGGGACTAATAATGGATTAGTAAAAAGAAGATTTATTCCTTGAGGGCTTTTTTGTTGAAAAAATATTCATGGCACTTTTATGACATCGGCTTTCGAAAAATGATGAATACAACGTAAATTCGTATCATTTTGGATATGAGCGGAAAATCCCACTCTTTCCGTTTAAAGAAATAATAAAGCTCAGAGATAGCTGAAAAAGCTGCTTTTGAGCTCTTTTCGCATAATGAGTCAAATCGAATTTTGAATTTTTCCAATTACTGCTTTTGCTAACTGGCTTATCACCTTTTCTATAGCCATAATCCATTGGGTCTATCATGGTAAGACCGGAAATTGAACCAGCCTTAAGCCGGAAGAGCTATCAGGAAAATCACTTTTATAATAATTGGGCTTTTATAAATATTTTAGAATCCATACAGGCAAAAATAGGGTTGAAAATCTAGGCAAACAATTACTTCCAAGCAATAATCCATATGCTCCAAAACTCATCTGATGCAAAAACAAGGTACCCCTACTTTCCGTTGTAGCAATTAAGTAAATAAATGTTACTATATGTAATAAGTATTACACAGAGGCGTTATGAAGTGGCTTTTTCTGGTGCACGAACTTAAGGGCTTAAAGTCCAGTGACCGGGTAAGAATATGGCGGAACACGAAAAAGGTTGGAGCTGTACTCTACAGGGATTCAGCCTACGTTCTCCCCTACAACAAGGAAAATATGGAAAGCTTCCAATGGATTTTAAGCGAAATTAAAGAAGTAAAAGGTCATGGGGCAATCTTCATTTCTCAGTCAGCAGATGGTAAAGAAGATGATGAACTTAAAAATATATTCCTGAAAACAGCTGATGCGGAATATGAAAGGCTCCTTGAAAGAAGGGATAACCTTCTGATGAGGTTTCAACAGCTGCAGAAGTCTTCAAATTTAAGTGAAAAGCTTCTAAAAGAGCTGCAGAAAGAACTGGGACAGTTAGCTGATCAGTTAGAGGAGACTTCAGAGACAGACTATTTTCACTCACCAATGGCGCAGGAAGTAAAACTGAAACTTTCAATTTTTAATAAAGATCTTTTATCTAAATTTCCAACTGATTCTGCCGGTATTCCGCTTATTAAACATAATCCAAAGGACTTTCAGAAGAAAAAGTGGGCAACCAGAAAGAATATTCATATCGACAGGCTTTGTTCTGCCTGGCTTATAAAAAGGTTTATTGATAAAGATGCACAGTTTGAATTTGCGCCTGAGAATTCTCTTCCAAAAGACGCACTTCTTTTTGATGTATTCGGCTGCGAGTTCGGCCACAGGGGTGAAGACTGTACATTTGAGACACTGCTGAAGTCATTTCAGATTAAGGATAAGGCATTACTGAATATTTCGGAAATAGTTCATGACATCGACCTTAAGGATAAGAAATTCAACCGCTTTGAAGCAAAAGGGATCGACATCTTAGTAAGGTCCTTATCCGGCTTTCTTAACGATGATCATAAGGTCTGTGAAATTGGTTTTGTGCTCTTAGACGGTCTCTATAATCATGTTAAGACTGCAAAGAACAAACAAGTAAAAGTGGAAAGCGTTTGACGAGGTAACAAAAATGATATTAAAAATAGTGAATGTAATTTTACTTACGGCGGGGTGCATAC
Organism: Acidobacteriota bacterium; assembly: GCA_050258415.1. Taxonomy (GTDB): domain Bacteria; phylum Bacteroidota; class Ignavibacteria; order Ignavibacteriales; family SURF-24; genus JAAXKN01. The sequence goes on from JBLMYS010000239.1 coordinate 24,779, forward strand.
TTGCCTTGCTTGGAGTCTTTGGAAGATTTGAGGGGCTGCACCTGCTAGGTGGTTTTTGTTTTTTCTTAATATTTGTCTTTACGGATCTTTTTGCAGACAAAAAGTAGATAAATTAATGTTTAATAGCTAATCTTTGCTGTACCTGTCCCATCAGGCAAGAAAGTACAGATAATGGTTTACGATAAAAAATGAAATGGATTAATTCGAGGAGGATAAAATAATGAGAAATATAAATATATTCAGGCTGATATTATCAGTAATGTTTTTGATGTTCTTTACGGCAGATGGCTTTTCCCAGACCAAGGGATGGGAAGATGTGGAAAAGATAATCGGTAAGACCGGAAAACTTCAGGGAGATGTCTTTAAAATTACATTTCCAAGGAGTGACCTTAATGTAAAAGTGGATGGAGTAAAAATAGAACCTGCTTTAGCACTTACAGGCTGGATTGCCTTTAAGAAAATGGGTGGTGACGCAATGCTGATGGGTGACATGGTATTGCTTGAAACTGAAGTTGAGCCTGCAATGAAAAAAGCAGTCGAAACGGGCCTTGAGATCACGGCACTTCACAACCACGTGCTGAAAGAAACCCCGCAGGTAATGTACATGCATGTAGGTGGTATGGGAAGCCCCACAGAGTTAGCAAAGAAAATCAAATCCGTTATAAGCCAGACAAAAATTCCTCTCAGCCAGCCAAAGCAAAACCGGACTGTTCAAAGTAAAACCAACTGGTCAGAGGTTCAGTCCATTATGGGAACAAAAGGACAAATGTCTGGCGACATACTTCAGATCTCTGTGCCAAGGGCGGACAAAGTAACAGAAAACGGAGATGAAATCCCGACGGCAATGGGAATGGCTACGTCCATAAATTTTCAGAAAGTTAAGGACAAGGCGGTAACTACAGGCGACTTTGTCCTTGTAGGCGATGAAGTGAATCAGGTAATAAAGTCTCTTGTAGGGCATAATATTGCAGTTACAGCAGTGCATAACCATATGCTGAATGATAATCCAAGAATATTCTTCCTGCACTTCTGGGGAAATGATACTCCTGAAAACCTCGCAAAGGGTCTTAAAGACGCAGTTTCAAAGACGAAATCAAAAATTGAGGCAGCAGCCACTAAGTGATTATTATTGCAAGCCAAAGAATGAAATTTTCCGGTTTACTCACAGGATTCATTCCTTCAGGATGACTTTATGCGGCAGGACAAATGGAATATCCGGATTTTATTTATTGCCCGCACAATCAGATTGTTTGCATACGGATTTATCTCTGTTATCCTTGTTCTTTATCTGGCTGTAATCGGCCTGAAAGAATATGAAATAGGAGTCTTGCTTACACTTACATTATTAGGCGATGTAGTTATTTCATTTTGGATCACAACACATGCCGACAATTTTAGCCGAAGGAAAATGCTTATTGCAGGCTCAATTCTGATGGCGGCCGGTGGATTTATCTTTGTCTTAACCAGCAATTATGTTGTCCTGGTAGTAACAGCAGCAATTGGGGTCATTAGTCCAAGCGGCAAGGAAATAGGTCCCTTTTTATCTATTGAGCAGTCGGCCCTTGCTGAGCTGGTCAGCGCTAAAGATCTTCCCGGAGTATTTGCATGGTATAACCTTGCCGGCTCATTTTCAACCGCCATTGGAGCACTGTGTGCCGGCTGGGGGGCACAGTTCCTTCAAAAAGAAGGATTAACAAATATTCTTACCTATAAAATAATACTGACTACATATGGCCTGATAGGCTTGATTCTTTTAATTTTATTTAATACCCTGACAAACCAGGTTGAAGTGCCAAAAACAACAGATGCCGCTAAAACAATTAGCAGGTTCGGGCTCCACAGTTCAAAAAAGATTGTAATAAAGTTAAGCTCACTTTTTGCCCTCGACGCATTTGCAGGCGGGTTCATTTTGCAAAGTATTATTGCATACTGGTTCTATATAAAGTTTAATGTAAATACTGGATCAATAGGTAGCATCTTTTTTGCTGCAAATTTAATTGCGGGTATTTCATCTTTGTATGCAATTAAAATTGCAGGCAGGCTTGGTTTGATTAAAACAATGGTCTTTACACATCTGCCGTCTAATGTTTTACTGCTATTAGTACCGCTTATGCCAAACCTCAGCTCAGCAATTGCAATGCTTCTTTTAAGGTTCAGCATATCGCAGATGGATGTGCCTACACGTCAGACATATACGATCATTGCCGTTCAAAAGGATGAGAGATCAGCCGCTTCCGGAATAACTTCTATAGCCCGCTCCATCGGCGCTTCAATTTCACCTTCACTTGGAGTAATCTTTCTGGCAAGCCCTGTCCTGATTAACTTACCATTCTTCTTTGCAGGCGGACTTAAAATCATATATGACATCTGGCTCTACTATAGCTTTAAGGAAATCAAAGAGGAACAGGAGATAAAGGATAAATAAAAGGAAATTCAGAAGAATCCACCAGTTATTAGATGCCAGGAATTGGTAGAAGTGGTGCAAAATAAAATTGATAATTATTCATGAAATTTTTAGGACACCGACTTTCTAAAAGTGCTGAATGCAACGTAATTTCTTACAATTTGGGACATGTGCTGAAAATCCCACTCTTTCCGCTTAAAGAAAGAATAAAGCCCGGGAACAGGTGAAAAGCTTGTTCCGGGCTTTTCATTTATGCATTCCCTTAAACTATAGACCGCAATAAATAATCCTACTGCCACCACTTTGGGTTCTGAAATAATACATGGATTTTTGATACCCAAGTGTTATGTTAATATCAAAGTTATCACCCCTGAACTGCGAACCGGGGTTCCAGGCTTTTGGTAATTATTTCCTCCTCAGATGGACTCCTGTTCGGATTTATTCCGTAAATGATAATGAAGAGGAGGAACTTATGAAAAGAATCTTATTCTTTTTTACAGCCCTGGCCTTCATCTCGCTCCTTAACTTTAGCGGATGCAAGAAATCCGAAAACCCGGCAGAAAGCCAGCCCATCCAGACAAACCCGACCGAGTCCTTTAAGGTAATGATTCAATCTCCTTCTACTGAAGACTATTTCCAGACAACTTCCGATACTGCTTCAGTTTCGGGAACTGTCATCGGCTCTTCAAACATTAAACAGGTTAACTGGAATTCCAGCAGCGGCGCAAACGGGACCGCCTCGGGAACCACAGCGTGGAAGACCGTTGCACTCTCACTTTCAAAGGGGGACAATACTGTTGCCGTAACTGCCATTGATAATGATAATAACAGCAGCAGCGACACAATTATAATTGTAAAGAATAATTCGCTGCTCTTTAAGACACTTCCACAGTTCAGCCCTTCGGGTGTGCTTCAGAACAGCACAACTCAGGTAAGAGTGACAATCGGCATTATGCCTAATCAAAAACTCATCGATTCAACCGTAAAACTCTTCAGGGTCGACAGCCAAAATAAAATTATATCTGAAGTCGCACAGCTTTATGATGACGGCAGTCTTAGCCACGGTGATGATATAAAAGGGGACCGCGTCTTCAGTGCACTCGTCTACCATAATGAGATCCAGACCGGCATGGCAAGGCTGAGAGTGGCGGCAAAGATCCAGCAAACACCTTCTCCTGTTACAGATTACTCCGGCGTGGGACTCCTGAAAGTATATGCCCCGGTGCAGGAGGATAAACTGAATGAGGTAAAAACCACGCAGGAATCGGCTGTCACTATACTAAATCAGAATATAGCTAATAAAGATATCAACCAGGCAATTACAAAAGCGGTGGAATGGCTGAAGGCTCAGCCCCAGGTCCAGAGTGCCGAAAAAATAGGCTCGACGGTTTTGATTGAATATAAATCGGGATTGCTCGGCGGGCTTTTGATTGATGAGCAGGACGCTAACGGATATTCGATCTATAAGGGCGGGGAGACAAATGCAGATTCGGTGAAACCTCTGGTGAAACACTCCATTGCAAAACCCAGATCTGAAGCACCCCATATACCTGTAAGCCTTCAGACTGTTGGCAAATATAAAAGACCGGCTATTATACTAAAGGGTGATACAACACTGATACTAAATAAAAAAGTACTCCTGTACGCTCCTTTTGATGACGCGTTCCCTACAAGCTTTGCAACAAACGCCCTGGCGAAATTAAAAGATTCCAAACTGGGATTGAAAAATGCATACTTTGCGAACCAGAGCGCAACAGTCGTTGTGCTGCAGAATTTGACAGACTACGGACTTGTAATTATAGATTCACATGGTTTAGCGGGGCAATATATATTAACAGGTGAAATCGCCAGCGCCGAGAAGGCCCAGAAATACCAGGACCTGCTGGCCCCACCAAAACCCCAGCTTGCACAGTTTACAAACGTTGTTATAAAAACAACTTTCTATATATTTGAGACTAAAGCAACTGTATATGGTGTTAACCATAATTTTATAAAGGGGCTGCTTGGAAAATTTCCGAACAGCATAATTTTCAACGGCTCCTGCCAGAGCACAACCACGCCATTCCTTGAAGTTGAATTTAACAACAAAGGCGCAAAGACTTACCTCGGATTTAACAAGAGCGTCAGCGTTTCTTTCTGCGACAAAGTGGGAACAGATTTCGTGAAAAAACTGACCGTGGATGAAAAGAAAACTGGAGAGGCTTTCACTGCGGGACAGACCGACCCCACCGATAATACGTGCGTCTATCAGCTAAAGGGCAACCCTGAGATGCACTATACCTCGGGACTTATAAACGGGGATTTTGAATACGGTGAGCCGGTGGCCTGGGATGTTACCGGCGACGGAAGGGTCATAAATCAGCTTGGCTCGCTTACTCCTCCGGGAGAGCAATATATGGGAATAATTTCAACCGGACTCGGCTTTGCACTCAACAGAGGCACTATCACACAGACATTCAGAATCAAACCCGGCCAGTCGACACTATCATTGAAGTGGAATTTCCTTTCTGAAGAATTTCTGGAGTATATCGGTTCACAATATCAGGACTTCTTTACTATCACTCTTATAAGGGAAAACGGGACGAAAATAGAGCTGCTTAAATACACAATTGATCAGCTTGCAGCAAAATATGGGGCTACTAAGGAAAGTCCGGGCAGCCTTATAGCAGTTTCACCGGAAATAGTATTCGACAGGGGAGGGGTATACATGACCGGCTGGCAGGATTTTTCGGTTGATGTTTCTGCCTACAGGGACGAGACGCTGACAATTGAACTAAGCGCCGGTGACGTTGGCGACAGTGTTTATGATACCGCCATACTGCTGGATAATATTGAAGTGAAATAAAACCCTGATATAAAGAAGCGCTTATTTTAATAGTTGATTCCCCCTCTGGGGCTTCTATTAAGATAAGCGCATATTAGTATATTATAGGAGATTAATAACAGCTTGCAGCTAGTTCAATATATGAAGAGGGTTGCAGTAGCTTCTGACCATACCGCGAAGAAGCGATACCTCCAGCGGTTTTGGAAGAAGCTGATTGCCTCCAAACATTTTTATATCCTTCAGTGTGATAATGTCAGAGTGCTCTGTAACCACTACAATCGGCACATCGGGCTGCGACTTGCGTATGAGTATAAGTAGCTCAATGCTCGATTTTGATTTTAACATGAAATCTGTTATCAGCAGGTCAATTTGCCTGCCCTGAATTTTCTCAATCGCCTCATCACACCCGTTAGCCCTGATAATTTCACAATTCTCAGATTCAAGCAATATTCCTAATGAGTTCAAAAAATCATTGTCGCTGTCGACTACTAGTACAGCAGGTCTTGAACTGCGGGGTTTGCCCGGAATGTCCATCGATAAAACAGTAGAATCTTTACTCAACTAAATCCCCTCCGGTTTGTTTAAT
>JBLMYS010000240.1:0-6178 GCA_050258415.1 Acidobacteriota bacterium
TTACCCTTATAACAAAAGGGGGCGACGAGTTAAAGGTAGAGTTTAAGGCTGATGGAGAAAATATAAGGGATCTGTCCCTGAGCGGTCCGGCTGTAATTACTTTTACCGGAGAATTTTACAAAAACCTATATTTTTAAAATGGAGAAATTATGGCTAAAGTTATTTTTTCAATTCAATATGATGTGATGCCCGCAAAGCGAGATGAATATCTTAATATAATGCGCGAATTGAAAACCCTTGTTTCCAGTAATGGGCTGCTTAGCTATTCAGTTTATGAAAAGAAAAATAAACAGAACAGTTTTGAAGAAGTTTATACTTTCGAAAGCGATGAGGCCTATGAGGCTTTTGATGACAACCAGAATGAAAGAATTGACATACTGATGTCAAAGCTCTCAGATCTTATAAAGGAAAATTCCACAAAATATACTACAATGTATGAGGTTCTGGATTAAATTGCCCTGCCGGGGTGTTTTCCAAAAAGAATCTTTGTGTTTTTGAATCTTTATTTTTTTAGGTCATTTCTCTTTGAGGCAGTGACCTTTTTTTTGCTCTAAAGGACCTTTGAGGAAAGAAATTACCACCTTCTGGCTAAGCCTTCTGGCTAAGCCTTGAGGCTAAGAAATTCTTAAAAGAGCAGGAATAGCTGTTTTGAAAATTCCCTTCCAAAGGATCACAGTCAGAGGATCTTCTTTTTAGGCGGATTGTTTGAATATAATTCCATTTTAAGACTTCAGAATATTGCTTAAATTAGCCTGACTGATTAAATTGTGTTTTGTCCATCTTTGAAAAGAGGATACATATTTTTTAAGTTTTGAATTAGTTTTGAAAAGTCTTAAGGAGTCGTAAATGAAAATTAAGCCGCTTTACATTTATATAGGCGTAATTGTTGCAGCAGTGGTGTTTCTGATAGTGTTTTCAACAGTAAATAATAAATCAGAAAAGAGCACTCAAATGCCTCAGGATGAAGTTCATCAGGGGCTGCAGGGGGGAAAAGGCCCTTCATCGGCAGACCTGAGCGAGGACATAAAGCAGAAGATGGCAACATTAAAGAGCAATTATGAAAAAAATCCCGAAGATACCCTCCGGGCAAGAGAATATGCGGAGTTCATGGCCGCAGCCCACAAGCCTGAGGTGGCAATTCCTATCTATGAAAATATCCTGAAAAAAGGCCCCAAAAGAACAGATATCAGGTTTTCGCTCGGACTTGTTTATTATAACCGGGGCGATTACAATAAAGCCGAAGAACTGGTTAACAGTGTACTTGCTTACGACAAGAACAATGTTCAGGCAAAATACAACCTGGGGGCAATTGCCTCAAGCAGGGGTGACTTTGCAAAAGCTAAGAGCATCTGGCAGGATATTGTTAAAAACTATCCTAATACCGAGTTTTCGGCCATGGCACAGGAAGCCATACAGATGACCGAGGTAAAATAAAGCCCCGTATTTATGCACTGAAAGGGGCTTTAAGGACAAAATTTCCTTCTTTTCTCTAATTGGAATTATATCTATATTTAACAGCCAAAATTTAGACTTATGGTCGAATACGTTGGAGCAATACATATCCATTCGGTTTTCTCGGACGGTTCGGGGGAAGTAGCCCAGATTGCTGCTTTGGCTGATGAGGCGGGCCTGGATTTCATAATTCTGACGGATCATAATACTCTCAGGGCTCTTAAAGAGGGATATGAAAAATGGTACGGCAGGACGCTCCTTTTAGCCGGCTGCGAGATTAACGATAAGGAGAATAAAAACCACTATCTGGCTTTTAATATCCCGGAGACTTTCTCGACCAGGCTTCCGGCCAGGGAAATAGTTCGGAAGGTCAGGGATGCCGGAGGTATCGGTTTTATTGCACATCCGCACGAAAAGAGGACCTCCATGAGGGAGCATCCCCCTTATCCCTGGACAGAATGGGATACGGAGGATTTTACAGGCATTGAGATCTGGAATCACATGTCGGAATGGATGGAAGGCCTGACAGAGGAAAACAAATACCAGTGGTTCATGCATCCTTTGCGTTCTATTGTTGCCCCACAGGCTGAGACTTTAGAGTTATGGGACCGTCTGAACACACAAAGAAGGGTAGTGGGCATTGGAGGCGTGGATGCACATGCACATAAGGTTAACCTCCTTGGGTTCTTTGAGGTTGAAGTTTTCCCCTACAAAGTGTTGTTCAAATCGATCAGAACTCATATTTTAGCGTATGAGAAAATAGAAAATGATGGCACGCCGGAATCGGTGCTGAAAGCCAGGAATGTTATTTATGAGGCTCTTAGAGCCGGAAGATGTTTTGTGGCCAATTATTATCACGCTGATGCCTCGGGCTTCAGGTTCTTTGCCGAGTCGGGAAACAGAATTTTTCAGATGGGAGAGGAAGTCCCACTCGGAGACAACACGAGGCTTAGGGTATTATTGCCGAATTTGAGCGGGGAGATCAGGCTCATTAAAAACGGCAGCCTTTACGACAGGGTGGAGAATATTGACGCCGAGTTCCATATTGCTGAACCGGGGGCCTACAGGGTGGAAGTTTATCTGGAGAAAAAAGCCTGGATTTTCTCGAATCATATAAGAATCAGTTAGTCTCCGGCAGTTTAAGGATAAATTTTATTTTGATGAAGCTTTGCTGAATAAATTTTTGTATTTTTCTCAGATATGCGCCCATAGTTCAACTGGATAGAACGTCGGATTCCGGTTCCGAAGGTTGGGGGTTCGATTCCTCCTGGGCGTACAAATTCAGGGCCGAAAAAGCCCCAAATACTTTGTGAAGAGATTTATTTTATATTTTAATCGGGAGATGAAAAGTGCTAACAAAAAGGAAACATATTTCCAAAAAGGAGATAAAAGAAGACAAGCTTGTAACTTCTTACTATCAGGCAGTTAAATTTTTCGACCAGTACAAGTCACAGGTCTATATCTATGCAATCGCACTTGTTGTTGTTGCTGCCGGAGTTTACTGGTACTTAAGCCACAAGGCCGCCAACAATGAAAAAGCAAACGTAGAGCTCTCAAGAGTTATGGGATTATATGATTCCGGGGCTTATCAGGAAGCAATTGACGGCAGAGCCGGCACGAACGTCATCGGATTAAAGAAAATTGTTGAGGAATACGGCAGCTCCGAAAATGGTGAAACGGCCAAAATTTTCCTTGCAAATTCATATAACATGCTCGGTAAATTCGACGAGGCTTTTAAGTACTATGACGACTACAGCGGAAGCATCGATATGTACAAGGCTACAGCATTAGCCGGAAAGGGCAGCTATTACGAGGCCAAGAACCAGCTTGAAAAAGCAGCAGATTCCTTCCGCGATGCGGCTCACGTATCCAAGGAAAACGTTAACAACCCAGATTACCTGCTCAGTGCCGGAATTGACTACTTTAAGTCTGGCAATAATGAAAAGGCAATGGAGCAGTTCAATAAAATAAAAGATGAGTACAAGACCTCGATGGCACTCAGAGAGGCCGAACAGTACCTGGCCCTTGGCAAATAATCAGGGAAAAAGTTTTCAAAGCCGTGGTTAACTTCCACGGCTTTTTTATTTTTGTACGCGGGGGTCCTGTTTTAATCCACCCTTCTCCCGTAAACAACGGTAATTACAGCATTTGCATGGAACGCTTATGCTTCTTATTTCTTGACTTTATAGGCGTTCGTAACTATATTTTTCTATTCAATAATAAAAATTTTAGGAAATTATGGCAGATACATCAGATTTCAGAAATGGCTTAATCATTAAATTTAAGAATGATCTTTATACCATTACAGAGTTCCAGCACGTAAAACCGGGCAAAGGCGGAGCTTTCGTACGCACAACACTTAAAAACTTAAGAAACGGCAAAGTATTAGACAATACTTTCAGAGCCGGTGAATCAGTTGACGTGGTAAGAGTTGAAAGAAGAAAATATCAGTTCCTTTACAAGGAACCAGCCGGTCTGGTATGCATGGACAACGAGACCTATGAGCAGATAACAATTCCAACTAACCTTTTCGACGAAGGGGTCCGCTTCTTAAAGGAAAGCGAAGAAGTTGAGATTCTCTTCAACGGAGATGAAATTGTGACGGTTGAAATCCCCATTTTCATTAACCTGAAAGTAATTGAAACCGAACCAGGTTTCAGGGGCGATACTGCTACAAACGCAAATAAGCCTGCAAAACTCGAAACCGGAGCAACCATAAACGTGCCTTTATTCATTAACGAAGGTGATGTTCTCAGGGTTGATACAAGAACCGGTTCTTACGTCGAAAGAGTTAAACAATAAAATAAAGGAAATAATGGATTTAGAGCTCATTAAAAAACTTGTTAAACTGATTGATACCAGCGGAATTACAGATTTCTCTGTCGAAGACGGGGAAACAAAAATTAAAATATCCAAAAGAAGTTCCGGCCAGCAGGTCTTAACACATCCGGTTATGCAGCCTTCGGCTGCCCCGACGCTGCCTGTGCAGCCGGCACAAAGACAGGAAAACCAGCCTGCGGAAAAGATGCCCGAGGCCGTACCTTCTAATTTGCATGAAATCCGTTCCCCAATAGTGGGCACTTTCTATAGAGCTCCTTCGCCGGATGCCGACTCGTTTGTAAAAATGGGGGACAGTGTTGCGCCGGGTAAAGTTCTCTGCATCATTGAAGCCATGAAACTGATGAATGAAATTGAATCTGATGTCAGCGGTAAAATAGTGAAGATTCTGGTAGAAAACGGCAAACCTGTTGAATACAACCAGCCTTTGTTCTTAATAGAGGTCTAAGTCCATTACAAGTTAAATTGAGGTTCAATTGTTCAAAAAGATTTTAATTGCTAACCGCGGTGAAATAGCGCTTCGTATAATTAGGACTTGTAAAGAACTCGGTATAAAAACAGTTGCTGTTTATTCGGAAGCTGACAGGGACTGTCTGCACGTAACCTTTGCCGATGAGGCCGTATGCATCGGTCCCGCTCTGGCAAGAGAAAGTTACCTTAATATTTCACGCATTATTTCTGCGGCCCAGGTTACCGGCGCAGACGCCATTCACCCGGGATACGGATTCTTAGCCGAGAATGCCGATTTTTCCGAAATCTGCCAGGAAGTAAATATTAAGTTTATCGGCCCTTCTCCTGAAATGATCAAGGCCATGGGCGATAAGGCATTTGCAAAGGACACAATGAAGAAAGTTGGCGTGCCTGTTGTGCCCGGAAGCGACGGATTGGTTAAGACACTTGAAGAGGCTGGCGTAATTGCCAGTCAGATCGGATACCCCGTGATTATAAAGGCTACGGCTGGAGGCGGCGGCAAGGGTATGAGAATCGTTTACGACGAATCCTTGCTTGAAAAAGCCTTCCAGACTGCGCGCAGTGAGGCCGGGAGTGCTTTTGGAAACGCAGAGGTCTACATTGAAAAATATGTCGAGAACCCGCGCCATGTTGAAATCCAGATCTTAGGTGACCAGTTTGGAAACGTTTATCATTACGGAGAACGTGACTGCTCGGTCCAAAGAAGGCATCAGAAGCTGATAGAAGAATCACCTTCTCCTGCAGTTGATGAAGACATAAGGCGCAAGATGGGTGAAGCTGCAATAAAGGGCGCCAGGGCAGTTAATTACGAAGGTGCCGGCACAATAGAGTTCCTTTTGGATAAGAACAAGAATTTCTACTTTATGGAGATGAACACACGTATTCAGGTTGAACATCCTGTAACGGAAATGATAAATGGGGTCGACCTGATCCGTCAGCAGATAAGGGTGGCTGCAGGCCTGAGCGTCGATACACTTCCCAAAAGTGAACCCAACGGCCACAGCATTGAATTCAGAATTAATGCCGAGGACCCTGAAAACGGCTTCAGGCCTTCACCAGGTAAAATAAATTCACTCCATTTTCCCGGCGGATTCGGCGTCAGGGTGGATTCACACATCTATCAGGATTATGTCATTCCTCCAAATTACGATTCCCTCCTGGGAAAACTTATTGTATGGGGAAAAGACAGGGAGCATGCAATAGCACGAGCCAAAAGAGCTTTGGAAGAGCTTACGGTTGTAGGGGTAAAGACAACAAAAGACTTCCATCTGAAAGTGCTTGAAGACGAAAGATTCATAAGCGGTAAATTTGATACAAGCTTTATAGATAAATTTCTTACAAAATAATTTTAGAGGTTAATATGAACGTTCCGGAAAACTTAAAGTACACAAAAGACCATGAATGGATATCTGTAGAA
>JBLMYS010000241.1:0-6913 GCA_050258415.1 Acidobacteriota bacterium
TGAATATTATTTACTGTTATATACTGGTTAATTAACAGATTTATAAATTTATGAGATGCAAGATGGGAAAGATAATATTTTTACTGGTCTTTGCCTTCTGCATGAACCTTTGTGCTCAGATCAAAGGCACTTCACAGACCGGGAGGCTGAAGTCAAAAAAGGAAACAGTCAAAGACAATACTCCTCCTGAGATTACCATGAAAGAGCCGATGGTGAATAACGGCGATGAAATCTCCGTAAATGACAACAGGATCAGAATTAGCGGAGAGGTAAAGGACGAATCCCCCATAAAATCCTTCAGGCTGAATGAGCAGATGCTTAACCTTGCGGCAGACAATTCCTTCGGCCTGGAATACACGCTTGAAAGCGGCATAAACAGCTTCCTTCTGACAGCCACTGACGGGAATAACAATTCATCTTCAATAACTTTCACCATAAACTACAAAGCCAGGAATGATCCGCCTTCAATATCCATCCTGGAGCCCGTTCCCAATAGCAGCAATGAAGCATCCGTCAAAGAAAAGAATGCCGTTGTAAGGGTTAATGTTTTGGACAAGGACGGGATAAAGGAAGTCCGTATAAATAAACAGAAAGCCCGCCTGCTGGGGAAAACTGAATACTATATCAACCTTAATCTGAACGACGGCGTAAACCCGGTTCAGGTTGTGGCCACAGATAAAAAAGGAGTTTCGTCAAACTTCAATTTCAACATTATTACGCGCTTTGACAAACAGGGACCAAAGATTAAAATAACAGAACCATTGGTATCAAGAGGCATTAAAGTAGTTAGGAAAAGCGAAACTGTTATGGTTAAGGGCAATGCTGAAGACGAAAACGGAGTATACGAGGTTACAATAAATAACATCAAGGCCCGGCTTGAACCCGACGGAAGTTTCTCGCTAAACATGTTCCTGCAGGTGGGAGACAATAAGCTGACTGTTAAGGCGCTGGACAAAAACCTTAACGCCGCAATTGACACATTTACAATTACACGAAAACTCGTTGATGTTCTTACGGGAGGACGGTACTTCGGCCTCGTTATCGGAATTAATTCCTACTCAGGTTACTGGCCTTCACTGCGCTGCGCTGTTAATGATGCAAATGATGTCAGTAATATACTAAAAGAGCGCTACAGGTTCGATTCTGTAATTACAATTCTGGACAAAAATGCCACACGCCGTAACATAATGCAAAGCCTCGAATGGCTTTCAACCACCCTGAACAAGGATGACAACCTGCTCATCTTTTATGCCGGGCACGGACAGTTTAACAAGGTGCTGAACAAGGGTTACTGGGTTCCGGTTGACGCAACCATTAACTCTGTAGCTGATTATATAGCAAACAGCGAAGTAAGAACATTCCTTGCAGGCATCCCCTCAAAGCATACACTCTTAATTACAGACGCATGTTTTGCAGGAGACATCTTCAGGGGAAAGGGGGAGACTGTTCCTTTTGATCCCAACAATATGGAAAAATATTACCGGGAGGTATACCGCAGGCAATCGAGGCTTGCACTCACCTCAGGCGGAGTTGAGGAAGTACAGGATAACGGTAAGGAGGGTCATTCAATTTTCACTTACTATCTGCTTAAAGCCCTGAAGGAAAACAAGAGCCGCTACATGGATGCCTCTCAGCTTTATAACGACCTCAGGATCGGCGTATCCAACAATTCCGAGCAGACTCCAATGCTGCAGGTGGTAAAGGATACATATGATGAGGGAGGCCAGTTTATATTTGTGCAGGAGGAAAAGTAATTTAATGCAATAATTGTCTCAATAATTCTATGGTGGTCTGCTATGAAAACTCTCTTAGTCATTATCGCCATTTTTATTCTGACCAGCCTGCAGCTGGGACAGGTTATAGATAAAGTTCCTTCACATCAGTTAAATAAATCCCCGGCTACAAAAGCAAGCACTCCGGGACCCGGAATAATCAGTTCAGAGAAGAACATATGGGATATTTTGGAACTCGAGAATTTGCCAAGTACAACGAGTGGAGTATACTGGGGTATAATATACCTTAACACATCGAACGAAATCTGGATGTCACGCTGGGATAGTGGCGAACTTTTCATTCTTGCGCTTAGTAACAAAGATAATCCTGTATCCTATATTACAATAAAAGACGTCAATTATGTAACAGCAATGACCTTCGACGGAACATACATTTATGCATGCAACAGTACGGCTGATATCATGGTAATTGACCCTGCAACAAAAACGCGCATAGGTACAATAAATGCTCCGCAGGAAGTACTATACGTCACATATGATCCGAAGGCAGACGGGGGTAAAGGAGGTCTATGGGTCGGCAACTTTTCATCTGATCCCCAGCTGATTAACAAAAACGGGGTTCTGCTGGGTGCACTTAATTATGCGGATCTAGGTACAACGGGAATCTGTGGGGCAGCTTATGATGGGCAGACATCAGGGGGCCCTTACCTCTGGTTTTTCGGGGAGGGCTACGGCTACGGATATCCCCAAACGATCTCACAGGTCAACATATCCACCAAGAAGGCTACATCCCTGCAGCGCGACATTAGGTATGATCTTGAAGCATTCGCTAATAAAAATGGGAAAAATGTAAATGTCAATAACATTGTTGCCGGAGGATTGTGCCTGATAACGGGAGCCTATCCAGGGAAAGTGGCTCTTGGCGGAATAATGGAGTCAAATCCGGATATTATATTTACTGTTGAGATCGGCACAGCATATGCGCCGCCAAGTGCAATCACCCTTGACCGCTCTTTCACCTTCGGGGATCCTAAAATAAGCTCTAGCTACAGGATAGTGAGTCTTCCGGGAGACGTGAATATACCGCTTTCTCAGGTTTTTGCGGATGCAGGTGAACATAAGAAAAACTGGAATGCGTTTTATGATAATGGCAAAACGGAGAACTACCTTATTGAGTACAACAACTCCTCAGACTTTACATTCAAACCCGGAAACGCGTTCTGGGTAGTCAGTAAAAATGAAATTAAAGTTTCAGGACAGGTTAATCCTGTTTCAACTGATGGCACATTTAAGATCCCTCTTCACAACGGCTGGAACCTCATCTCAAGCCCATTGGAATCTAGTATTTCCTGGGCATCTGTAGAAGCTGAAAATCAGCTACCCGCTAACAGTCTCATATACTCATGGAACGGGAGCTGGAGTAATCCTGCTTCACTTATTAAATATGAAGGTTACTATTTCTATAATGCAGATAACCTCCCTTCATTAAAATTACCAGCGACCGTTCCTGTAGGCATTTCCGCTTCAAGCTTAAATAAGAAGGCCCTTTATAATCCGGATAAGTATTTAAAGGGATACCTGTACTCAGACGGAAAGGAACTTTCCCCTTTTTATGTTTCAATTAACAAAAGGGCTTCTGAAGGCTTCGATGATTTCGATTATTTTACTCCCCCCTCGGACTTCAGCGACGAGTGCATTTACATACTGAATAAAAATCTTAGGACAGACTACAAGCACCTGTTCATAGACAGCCGTCCTGAGATTTCAGACGGACAGGTATATGATCTCGTACTTAAGAATGTTTCAAAGAAACCTGGTGAAATAAGATTTGAAGGAATAGAAAACTTTGCAGGCTATGAGGTATGTCTGGCAGACAATTATTCCAAGAGGTTCTATAACCTCAGAGAAAATCCCGCTGTCAATATAGAACCGGCAGCCGGGAAGCGGGAATTAAGCCTGATCATTGGAAAGAGCAGTTTTATTGAAGAAAAGAAAAATAATTTAACTCCAAAGGATTTCGCGCTTTTTCAGAACTACCCCAATCCATTTAATCCTTATACAATTATCTCATACGAACTCCCAAAAGAAACCCGTGTTGAGTTAAAAGTTTTTGATATGCTGGGCAAAGAAATAATTACATTAAAAGATGGGGTCGAAGCCCCCGGGCGTCATGAAGTTAAATTTGATGCAGGCCGCTTGCCGAGCGGCATATATTTCTATACCTTAAAATCGGGCGGTTTTACTAAGACAGAGAAGATGGTAGTCCTTAAATAGGGAAATTTTACTAACAGCACGCTTCCGGGCAGATTGACATTTTTCATAGTTTTACATAGCTTCCATTCGTGCTTCTTCTTTATTTCATGAAAAAGGTACTTAAGTCACCTTTTCCCAAATCCCTGTAGAATAACTATTATTAAGAACCTGGTGGGGATACAATTATGAAACTTCTCAAGACTCTCTTTTTTCTATTCATCTTCTCTTCACTGACAATGGCTCAGACGGAAAAATGGATTAACTATTATGCTGAATCATCAGGCTCCTGCCTGGCCAGAGATGGACAATACATCTGGATCGGCGCCGTCGAATATCTGGCAAGGCTGAATACCTCGACCGGAGAAACTGAAATTGTAAAAAGCGGCATCAGGATTTTTTCAATGGCGGCCGATTCCCAGGGGAATAAATGGTTTGGAGCCGAAGGAAGCCTCCTGAAATATGACGGGAAGAGCTGGACTGTTTATGACGCCTCCAATTCCCCTATTCCCGGGGCCATTATTTCCGATATTAAAATAGACCTCAAAGGTAGCAAGTGGATCTCTACTAATACACATGGCTTGTTAAAATTTGATGAAAAAGGGTGGACAGTTTATAACACTTCAAATTCAGGATTGCCGGATAATGGCTTATTTGCAATTGCAATAGATTCCATGAATAATAAATGGATTGGCTTCTATAAAGCCGGACTTGCAAAGTTTAACGACACTTCCTGGACCGTTTATAATACCTCAAACTCCCCTCTGCCCGGCTCTTCGGTTAATTCACTTGCAATTGATTCAAAAGGACATAAATGGATCGGAACCGATACCGGCCTTGCAGAATTTTATGACACAACATGGAACGTTTATAAATACCCCGACGCCCCTCTTGGTGAGGGATACATAATGTCAATTGCAATTGACTCTGCCGGAAATAAATGGATTGCGTCTTTTACAGGGCTTTCAAAATTCGATAATTCAAAATGGACTCTATATAGTCCTTCTGATTCTACCTTACCGTTCCATCCCATAACAGTTGCAGTCGGGGAGGATGGGAAAGTATATGCCGGGCATGGTGGAGGGATTACCAGTTTCGACGGTAAGAAGTGGAGTGCCTGCCCGGTAGTAAAGCCAACTCTGCCCGATAATGAAATCCAGTCAGTTGCTGTGGACCTTCAGGGGAATAAATGGATCACAAGTTTCTGGGGAGGGCTCTGGATCTTTGACGGCGTGACATGGGCTCAATGTAAAAACTCCAGTCTTCCTTCTCTTATCTCCGAAATTAAGACAATTGTAATTGATTACCTCGGGAATAAATGGTTTGTAGGCTACGGTCTTGTAAAATATAACGGACAGTCCTGGCTCGCATATAATACTTCAAATTCTGAACTTCCAAGCAACAATATTTTTGCCATTGCCTTCGACCAGAAAGGCAATAAATGGCTTGGGACTGCGCTTGGACTCGTAAAGTTTAACGGACCCACCTGGATCACATATACTCCTCTCAACTCCCTTCTGCCATCTTTTTGTGTTACATCGATTGCAGTCGATCAGTCAGATAATAAATGGATTGGAACTTCAATGGGCGGGTTAACAAAATTTGACGGGGAGAAATGGACCACATTCGATACGACCAATTCGGCGCTGAAAAGTAATCGCGTCACTTTCATTGCAGTTGACCAGCAGGGCTGCAAATGGGTTGGAACTGATGAGGGCCTGGCAAAATATAACGATACAACACTCATTGTCTATGATATCTTAAACTCAGAAATACCGGACAACTTTATTAAGGCAGTTGCAGTTGACGCACAGGGTAATAAATGGATAGGCACCAACAGGGGCCTTGCGGAATTTGATGGGAAATCGTGGACAATTTATAACATATTAAATTCCGGTATTGCCGGCAACACTATTAACTCAATTGCCATTGACCGTAAGGGGAATAAATGGATCGGAACTTCTACAGGTTTATCCGTCTTTAATGAAAATGGTGTTGATCTCACAGATGTATTGGCGGAGAAGAATACCTACCCTGAATGTTTTTCACTTTCTCAAAATTACCCAAATCCGTTTAATCCTTCAACCAGTATATCTTATTCAATTCCTGAAGACGCATTTGTAAAGTTGACTGTTTATGACATGCTTGGGAAAGAGGTATCCCGGCTTGTAAATGAACATAAGAAAACCGGCAATCACAATGTTCAGTTTAACGCATCTTCCCTGCCCAGCGGAGTTTATATTTATACACTTGAGGCAGGCAGCTTCCGGCAGTCAAAGAAACTTCTGCTCTTAAAATAGAGAAGCTTTACTTAGCCCTTTCGAGCGCACTGAAGAGTCTTGCGGCATTCTTTGGCGAATGCAGAAGGTGAGCCGTTTCAATAAGCACAGAGAGTTCAGATGCCGATATTAAAGCCACAGGTTCCGCATTACGGCGTGTTATAATAACAACTTCAGAGGGCTGTCTGTCTATAGCACGCACGTACATCTCCCCCTAATCCAGAGCCCTGAGGGGGCGAGATGTATGCCTGAGTGCATGTGAAGATCTACATAGGGCCCCTTCAGGGCCCTGAAATGCGTGTGGGATATCCGTATGCTATAGACAGACGGCACCTTCGGGGCTTGGTGTAATGGCCGAATATAGATGGTCAGATTGCAATTTCTTTATCATGCCTATAGACAGGCGGCACCTTCGGTGCCTGGGTGTCTTGCCAAATGTAGCTGGTCAACTTTAATTATCCTTTGAGTTATTAGGTTGACGCTCAATCTCCGCGGAGGACGACTGGACCCCAGGTAGAGAGTCCCCCCACATCCCCAAGCTCCGTCAGGAGCGGCACATAAAGAGTGAATTAATATGTATTACATTCCATTACAAGTCACCCCGCTGGGATCAGGGATATTTTTGATGTGAATCCTGTGCTACGGTCAAAT
>JBLMYS010000242.1:0-10663 GCA_050258415.1 Acidobacteriota bacterium
ACTTAGGGTAGAACTCAATTGCGTTTGTATAATCCTGGACAGCACCCTGAATGTCTCCCGACTCTTGTTTCAATTTTGCCCGGTAGAAAAATCCCCTGGCATAATTTATCCTGCTGTCGGGTAGTGTCTCTGCCAGAATCCTTTTAATTTCACTCTGTTCAGGCAGCTCAATAGTCCCCCCCTGCTCGAATACATCCGGGTCCAAATCAAAAGCATCTGCGCTGGTGCGGCTAAGCTTGTCTTCCGGAATTTCACTCTCTGAAATTTCAGCCTCACCCCTTAGCTGCCTCTCAGATTCCTCCTCTGAATCCTCAATATATTCAGTTATCTCACTGTCTTCAAAAATGTCTTTTTTATCCTGTAAGGGCATTCTGATCCTTTGATCAGAATCCTCAAACTCCCCTAAATCGTGCTTTGGTACTCCTGTTCTCGTGTTCTCAGGCCTTGTGGGATTATCAGCCGGAAAACCTGTCTTATCCTTACCCGTATTATCTTCATCCTTTGCCTGATTAGGCCTGAGGCCCTTCAGGCCATCTTCAGTTAAAGACTTTTCTTCCTTTGCAGCAGTTTTCTCTATGGAGTCATCTTTTGCTTCATTTCCATCCCGCTTGCGGTTTTCCAGGCTGTCGCCATTTGTCTTTTCATCCTTAAGAGGCGCTTTGGAAAATCCGTCTGCCTCTTTTCCATCTTTAATATCCGATAATTCCTGAAGTAACTTATCTTCAATCTCATTGCTCAGCAGTTTACTGAAATAATCTTCATCTGTTTCAGCATCCTCATTGCCGGAAATTCCACCTTCTTCATCTGCGGTGGAATCCTCCAGAATGGAAAAATCATCTTCTTCCTCTTCAGACTCTTGCACATCAGAGCTATCTCCAGGAAACTCATCTTCAGTAACCTCTTCTCCGGAAATAAATTCTGCAATTACATCCTCTATCTCACTATCTGAGTCACCCTGCTCTGCTGAAGCCTCAAATTCCTCTTCATCAGATGAGGAAAGAGAAGAAAACTCATCCTTTTCAGATTCAAATTCCAGAGGCTTCATGAATCCTTCCTCTTCATTTCCAGTTTCTGACCTAAGAGCCTGTCTTTCTTCAGCCTCTTCACCGGGAACTGCCCCGAAGGATTCATTCTTCTGCCCTGTGCTAAAAGGTGTTTCGGGCGGAGTATCTTCTTTTTCAGTCTGTTTATTTTTATAAACTTTGATTTTTCTGACAGTGAAAAGTGGATAAAGCTTTGGGTCTATTTCCACCGATTTAAGGAAATCCTCCTGCGCTCCTTCGGCCTCACCTAGCCTGTTTTTTGCAATCCCCCTGTTCAGATACGCCTTTGCATAAACAGGATGAATTTCAATTGCCCTTGTGAAGTCAAGATCCGCCCCCCGGTTATCGTCAATTTTTAATCTGGATAATCCCCTGTTATAGAACGCCTGATGGAAATTACTGCGGATTGAAATAGCCTGTGTGAAGTCGCCTATGGCAGCATGATACTTTTTGGAGCTATAGTTTTGAATGCCGTTTCTAAAGCAGCTGATTGCGTCCGGGGCCTTCGGTTGGGCAGCTTTAGTATAAGATACAGTTCTCCTCTTCCTGCGGCCAAGCTTTGAAAAAAAAGAGACAATTAAACTTAGAAACTTCACTCAATAGACTCCGGGTGAATAAATAATTCCTTATTAAATTAATCTGCCAAAGAGAACCGTAAGCGTAAAACTGTAGCCTGTAAACCACCTAAAGTGGGCAAAGTCTGCATAATGCAGAGCCTTGATTGTGGCATTACAGGCAACTTCTGCTTTTGAATCCGCAATATATTTGAAATAAATCAAAATCGAAACAAATAAATTTATCCTTAAAATTCCTTCAGCCCAATCCTGGAATCCTGAACCCATGTCAGGCACTCAGTGAGCTTCTGGCCGGGCCTTAAGGTTTGAATCCTGTTCTGCTGACGCCTCATCCGGTGTATACTCCAGAATGTCCCCGGGCTGGCAGTTAAGCGCCTTGCATATGGCATCCAGCGTTGAAAACCTTATGGCCTTAGCCTTTTCCGTCTTCAGAATGGAAAGATTTGCCATTGTAATGCCTACCTTGTCTACCAGTTCGGTCAGTGACATCTTTCTTTTTGCCATCATTACGTCGAGATTTACTCTTATTGACATAGAAGCCTACACCGTAAATTCATTTTCTTCTTTAATCTTCCGCCCCTGCCTGAATGCATTGCCTATTGCCCAGAACAGTATGGCAACAGCTATCCCTTGTAAAATCGGGCGCAGGCTGAACGGATCCTGTTTTATAATCTTAAAGCCGTTTATAATAAGATTATCGGGAATGTACTGGTTAAGGAAATAGAGCCTTATGGCAAGCAGGACAGGAATTATAATTACAATAATTGCCATCAGGCGGAAAATTCTGCCGCTATCGGTATCAAAAGTCTTCTCTTCCTTTATCCTCTTTGCAAGCTTTCTCCAGTTCCAAGCTGCTATAAAACTGGCAATTATGATTAATAAATATTTTGATTCCCCAAGCAGGTAGACCCAGAAATTCTGCGGAGTCATATAAAAAACCCCGTTAGGTATGGTGAGGGCCGAATAGGTTGAATCCGGTGTCTTTATCACTCCGTGAAAATCTCTGTTCTGAAGATTGACCTCAACGTCAACAACGATATCTCCCAGCACAAATTTCTTGTAAGGATATGTCAGCAGCGCCATCAGCGACGCAAAAACCAGTACTGCCAGCACGGCGTTATAGACATAATAAGTAATTCTGCCGGCTTTCAGATTGCTTAATAAGAGTTCCATTTTGGTCTCCGGAATTTATTATTTATTTCTTCTCAGGCGTCTGTCCGGTTAATCCCGGATAGTTATCTTCCCTTTTACCGGCAAATTAATGGGAATTTTCCCGAATGTCAAGAGTTTTTTATCGAATTTCAATAAATTTTTTATGTCTGCCAGAATATTTCAGAAAAGCGTCTGTAAAATGTTTATTTCTGAAAAGTTCATTTAAAACAGCAGGAGGCTGAAATAATCAGCCTCCTTTTGCCATATCAATTATCTTTCTCTAATTTAATATCTTGTTTCCGGATTTCCATAATCATGAAGTCTTCTTACCGAAGCAGCAATTACAGCCCATTGGGATGCAATAATAAAAGCATACATTACAACTTTAGTTACACAGCAGCTAAACAAAGGTATTAGAATAAATATTACAGACAAAATGACGATAGCGTACGCAATGATACAGGTATTAATATACTTAGACCTGTCCATACTTCCTTTGAAACTAAAGGGATTAGTCATAGATCTTTTCCTAATTTGACATATATATCCTAATTTGACACGAAAAATTAGCAAAGTTCAATTTTATTTCCAAAGAAACTAATGACTTCCCCAATTAGATTTTGCATAAATGAATCATTTTTCAAATATTTTTTTGAGATAACTGATTATTTAACTATATATCTTATGTAAAATTCAGATAATATTACATTTCAGCGTCTTTCTTTGATTTCCCTTTGCTCCCTGCTTCTGATCGTGTGCATTTTGAGTGATATGGATTTACTCGAGATAAACTTATATAAATGCCCGAATAATTAGGAGAATCTATGAAAAAACTGCTCTCATTGTTAATTGCAATTACCACCCTCTGCAGCATATCAATGGCTCAGAAAGTGCCCGTTCACGGAAGAGTGCTTTCCAACGAAGGTAAACTTTTAATTAAAGCCGTGGCTGAGCTTTATGATGAGGATACGGATAAGTATACTCAAATTGAGGTTAGTAAAGACGGGTCGTTCAGCTTGCCAACAACAAAGAAATTCCTTCAGCTAAGACTCTCAGGCGTAAACCACAGTTCAATGTTTCTTCCCATCGTTATTCATGAAGCAAAAGAATTGGAATTCGATCTGCTCCTTGCAACCAATACCTATACTGGAGACTTAAGCAAAGTAAAACTTATTGGGAATTTTAATAACTGGAGCAGAGAAAATCCTGTAAATCTTCAGAAGAACGAAAAAGGGATCTATTACGCAGATATTGACACGGATAAGGATACCGTGGAATATCAGCTTGTGGGGCTTTCAAAAACAAGTGAATCCCACAGCTGGAACGGTACCATGTCAGATGATTTCAAGTACGACAACGGCGGCGACTTCAAGTCCGTTATTTATAAAAAAGGTAAAACCGCCCACATTGAATTTGACCCCGCAAAACTTATAGCCCAGAACCCTGAGGCAAAGCTAACCTCCAGGAATGAATCACTTCCGGAAATAATTATAATGCAGGAAATGGTCTCATACAGCAACAACCTGAACAGAATGCATATGGAGAGATCAGACAACCCGGAAAAAAAGCCCGACTTTTCAAAGGTTATTGGCGGGCTGAAGGAAAAAGCGTATTCCGAAAAAAATGACTATTTAAAGGGGTTTTATTCGATCAGTTATTTAAAGTACTGGCCATATATTGAACGTTCAAATCTGGATACTGTAATTTGCCAGAAGACCCTGGAGATTGTCCCCCCGGAATCTGACCTGTGGATGCTAAATCCAAATCTTATAATGGTGGCCTCAATGTGCTTCAGAAATAAAGAAAAAGTTTTTGAAAAATATGTTAAGGAAGTGGCCGATAAACAGCAGAATGTTGCTGTAAAGGCAGAAGCTCTCAGAGGCCTGATATATGGAGCCAAAGTAAAAGGAGATACTGCTTCGTTTAACAGTTACATTAAGAAACTGATAAATGAATGCCCCGATACATACCAGGCAAAAAGTGTAAAAAGTGAATTCCTCACGCTCAGAATTGGAAGCGACGTACCCGATTTCGAAGTGAATTCTCTGGCGGATGGAAATCTTACATATTCAAACAAATCCCTCCTGGGTAAATTTTATTTAATTGACTTTTGGGCTACATGGTGCGGCCCGTGCGTCGGGGAACTGCCAAACCTCCACGAGGCATATAAGGAATTCAAGGACAAGAATTTTGAAATTCTGAGCATTTCTCTGGATGCCAAGAGGCAGGACGTTGAGAAATTCAGAAAAGAGAAATTTGAAATGCCCTGGCTCCACGCTTTCCTGGACAAAGGGTTCGGTAATGACATGACGCAAAAGTTCGGGGTAACCGGCATTCCAAAGGTAGTCCTGGTATCAGACAAAGGAAAGATACTGGCCGTGGATGTTGAGGTAAGAGGTGCTAAGCTAAAAGAAACACTCAGGAAATATCTTGGCAGTACTGCTGAAGTGAAGAAAAATTAGGAAAACAATTAATGAATAAAACAGCATAATGAAAATAGAATATGCGAAATATCGCACATAGCAAGCCCGCTTAAGACGGGCTACTATAGCCCAAAATTGCAACCTAAACCAGCTATTTAAGGCCGTCCACCCAAGCACCGGAGGTGCGCTTTGTTTGTAGCCCGGGGTGAGGAAGCCCCTGATGGGGCGACTGAACCCCGGGTTAATATCCCCCACCACCCCACACCCCCGGTCAGGAGCGGCATATAGCTTGAAAAATCTTTTTTATAATTCTTTTTGTTTTATTATCCATTCATAAGCTGGATCTGTTCCATCTATGATTGACCTGTATGTTTTATATACCGGCACATCCGGGTATAACGTATCATCGCCGTCTTTTGTTTTGTCGGGCCTGTGGAACTGCTTGCTGCTTATACGGCAGACACTCTTAGTGTTTGGAAGCCTGAGGAATAATAAATCCCCGAAGTGAGACGGCCTTTCCATTGTTGCCTCTCCAATTACGGGAAAGAATTTGTTGTCTTCAACTGTAGCTGCATGCAGAATTGCCGAACTGAACGTCCATTCGCCAATAATATAATATACCTTCCCCTTAAATCTTTTTGGAATTTTCTCTGAGTAGTCAAGATAACTGTAAGCAACAGCTGTGTCAGCGGACGTACCCGACTTACCTGCCGCATCAACCTTGGCCTCCGGATACTGCATCTTGTATAATCTGGAAACCTTTAAGCTGCTACCGATGCTTTTATATTTATCCACCCCAAGGGCATAAAGCAGCTCATTGCCAAGCATGGAGTTTCCCCCGCCGTTATTTCTTAAATCCACAACAAGAGTTTTAACTGCATTGCTTTCCATATCTTCTATCATATCATTAAGAAATTCATGAAAATAGTCATTGCACCCTTTTGGTAGAAGGCCAAAGAATCTTGCGGTTTTTGCAAGATATCTTTGCCACCAGGGCCTTCGCTGCAAATAATAATTAACAATCTCTTTGTCTGTAAACGCATTAAACTGGAAATAACAAAGGCTTTTATCTTTAAGGATCTGATAATCGAAATAGTATGATCCCCTTGCTGTAACAGGATGATCCCTGAAAACCGTTTGCCATTCTGAATTTGAATTCGGATATAATACGACTGACTTTTTTGAAAGCGTACTGACGGTTATAGAATCCGCTTCATTTTTAACTATACCAATATATTTCATGAACCCCGCATTATGCAGAAAACTATTTAGCGTATTGGTAAGCGCAGTACTGTTTTCCGCTGAGATGCACTGGCCGGCTTTATCCCTGATATCTTTAACCTGTAGCCCGTTTATACTGGCCACAATTTCGCCGCTTAAATCCGGCACCTGGCTGGTGGCATTAATAATATATAGTGAATCGCCAAAGAACCTGTATCTTACAGGATATTCCTTTTCAGAATAGAAAGATGGAGACGGAACCGTTGTATGGCCGTCGCGCAGCGGCGTGATAAACCGGTTCAGAAGTTCCAGGAATTCATTTGAGTCCTTGCAGCCCGATAATTTTTCAAAGGTCATTTGTTTTTGGCGGCTGAATTCTTCCTTTGGGAAATTTGAATAGACATCCGGGTGTGAATCCAGCAGGGCATCGCAGTAATAAAGGAAATCCTGCTGATAAATATTTGATCTTGTGTATTCTTCAGTTGACTGCACGGGATATTCGGGAGTATATCCTTGAAATTGAGCATGAGTGAAAGTCTGAACGAAAAGGACAAGGGAAAAGATAGTTAGAATTTTCATAGAACCCCCAATGTCGGAAAACAGTTAATTAAAGGGCTGAATTCATAAAATGAATCTTTCAGAAAACACTTTTCTATAATTTTATTTTATTTCAGGATTTGCGTTGGGTCTCTTTTTAATATGAGAATCAATTATGTCGGAATATTTATCATAATCAGCTTTATCAATTTCCTTTCCCTCAACAACTAAATAAACCGGAGTATAATCCTTCCAGATCATTTGGACATGATTATATGTCTTATTGCCGATTGTCATCTGACCAGCGCTCATTGATCCATTCCCATCATTATAACTCCTTTTCTTGCCTAAGCCGAACCTGAAGTCGAAAGAGGGCATGTGTTCGTCGAAATATATTAAATCAGGATAATCCCTGAAATCTTTGGGATCAACTTCTTTGCCGTCAATAGATAAACGGGTTACTATATTATTTTTCCATTCCAATGTCACATGCTTATAAGAACCCCTGTCAGTACTTACTCCCTGGCCATCCCAGGAGCCCGTCCCGAATTTCCTGACAACATACTCATTCGAAGAATTATCATCTTTCGTGGTGTCTATTGCAGATCCGGGCTTAATATTTTTATGAATAGTTTTGAGTTCGGTCTTTTCATTTTTCAGTGAATCGCTGGATTTGACTGCAATAGTATCCATAGCCGGAATGGAACGGTTAATAACGAGCCTGGAGTTTACTTTTGCAGTAACGGTAAAAAACATGCTCATAACTAAAACCAATAATATTATGCTCCCCTCCTTGAATGAAGGCTGTATTCCTGAGGCTCCTATAATTCTTTCTACCCTTTTTAAGGCGTGGCCTTTCCTGGTAAATAATGCTAAAGAATAATGAGGAGCAATAAGGGAGTTTTCCAATACGGCGGCTAAAGCTTTTGCATAGGACATGGGAGAATTAGTTATGGACATTGCAAGATCATCACATGAACATTCTCTTTCGAATTTGATTTTAGAAGAAATCCACCAGAAAGCCGGGTTATAAAAGAATATGATCTCCGCTATCACAAGAAATATGTTAACAAAGTAGTCTTTCCTTATAATATGTGCTATCTCGTGGGCAAGTATCAGTTCTATCTGCTCACTGGACAGCCCTGTAAAAATTCCGGCTGGTATTAAAATTACCGGCTTAAAGTAGCCAATAACCATCGGGACTTTAGATTTTATTGACTCTGCAACCTTGATCGAACCTTTATAATTCAATTTCCTTACTGCGTTATCCGCAATATTCTGGAAATCAGAGTTTTTGTTGAGTGATCCGTTTCTTAAATACCTTTGAAACGCCAAACCGGCTAAAAATTTAAGCAGCAGCATTATTACTCCAGCAAACCAGATTGCGGTAATGCAATAATGATATTGACTGCTCCATGACAGCACACTTCCAACGGCGGCTTTGGTTATGGAGTAATAAGATTCCTGCGCCACATTTTTAGTAAAAGAAACATTTACTGATTTATAACTAACGAATGAATACCTGGCTTTATTTAGCCCCTCATTTGAGTCTAAATAATTAAAAAAGGTGACAAAAGTAGAAGTGACAAAAAGAATTGAGAATATTACAGAAACAGCATATCTGGTCCTGGAAGAGGAGTTTTTCAGGAAAAACAGGACAACTCCCATGCAAATAGCAACCATAGCTCCCTGCCAAAAAGAGTGAATTATAGTCCACCCCAAGCTGTGGATAAGAGATTGCGAAAGCAAATTACTGATGAAAGTCATTTTTCACCTCTCTCGATTTTACTGATTAATTCCTTTATTTGTTCAAGTTCTTTACCGGATGTTTTGCGGTTGCCAAAGAGCTGCGTCGCCAGTTTCATTGCCGAGCCGCCAAAAGCAGTATCAAGAAACTTGTTTAAGAGGACTTTTTGAGTTTCCTTTTCTTCAAAGGCAGGCGTGTAAATGTGACTTTTCCCTTCCGTGTCGCGTATCAGGATTCCCTTCTCGGCCATAATCTGCATAAGTTTCAAAGTCGTGGTATATCCTGTTTCCCTTTTTTCGTTTATCCTGTCGTTTACAAACTTCACGGTAGCCTTGCCATTTTCCCAAAGAATCCTCAAAATCTCCAATTCTGCTTCTGTTGGAATAGGCGGGTTTCCTTTTTTCATTTCAGCCTCATTATAAAATTATTCTACGAACTCTTTCGTATTAAGATATACGAAGATTTTCGTAATGTCAAGTACTTCTACGAAATATTTCGTAATATATTTATATAGAGTTAATTCTTGAGCCTTCATATAGCAGTAATTTATGGTGCTGCCGGTATCAGCCTCCTGGAGTTACTGTGGACAGAGGCGGAATTTAACCCCGGTGAGTTGCGGAGGAATTCGCTGTCAAATAATCAAACCTCTTGCAAGTAATTTTTTTTTGTTTTATATATCGTTCTTTCATAAGCCGAATAAAGCTGAAAGGGAAAACATATGTTCAGAATTTTTCTCGTGTTAATATCCTTTTGGGTTATGTTTTTTAATTTGCATGCCTGCCCGCTTCAATCTTCAGGAGATTCAAGTAATGTTGAAATTAAAGGACTGGTATTGAAGTATGTCCTGATTGATACGCCCTATGAGATGTACCAGGTAATCTTCAGCAATTCGCCATATTTTACAGATTCCACATATCTGAAATATGGAGGAATTGATTCCTACGAACACATAAAATGGCTTAAAAAGTGCTATGAGAACTTCCCTCCTGAAGAAAAAAGCAAACTTAAATATATCTTTGAGCATACTCATCAATATAAAATGATGGTGGAAACGACAAAGCTGGATGATGATGCTTCCCTGCCAGAAATTATTGACTCCCTAACTTCACCACGAATGCAATACCGGAATGATGCTGTTAAAGACAGCATACGGGAGTTCCTGCCGTATTTCTACAATAATTATCTTAAAGATTATATGGCATCAAATAAAAAAATGTTTGATGATCTGGCAATGAGAATGATGCAGCAGGTCCGCCTGAATAATCCCGACATTTTGGGCTTCATGGAAAATGTCTCAGGAATTAGATTCAGAAAAAAATACGACATTTGCTTTTATTATACATTCAGGACGGCCGGAGCAATGGGATTTACAAAGGGAAACACGACCATTTCTACCCTTCAAAGGCATATTAAAGATTATTCCATGCTCTTTGGCACACCCTTTCATGAATTCAGCCACCAATTGTTTCAGACATTTACCAGAGACAGTTTATTTATAGCAGCTGCCGAAAAATTAAAAAAAGACACAAATTTTTTCGATTATTGGGATAAGCTCGGAAAAAAGAGTTACGACTGGACTGGATGGTGCGAAGAAAACCTTGTCCAGGGCTTTACAAAGTATTTATATCTGAAGTACTATAAAAAAGAGCTTGATGTTAAAACTTACGTTTATGACGATGATTTTTATAATTATCTCAAAGAAAACAATTTTGACGGCAAGAAGATGAGCCTGGCCGATGTGTCAATTAAATTTCTTGAAAGCATTAGCAGTAAAAACTTATAGCCACAACCGGCCATAAATTTCCGTAATGTCTTTCGTATCAGCCTGGAGGCTTCAAATTCGTAATTTGGAATTTTTTGTTTTTGTGTGCAGATTATATTTTATATTAGTTTATAAACTTATTCATTCAGAAAGCGAGAATAAAGAATGGATCCAAAAACTGCACAGCCAAAAGATATCGCAAA
>JBLMYS010000243.1:0-8605 GCA_050258415.1 Acidobacteriota bacterium
CATATGAATTTTCAGGATTTCACCAATTTTGTAAACAGCTTAAGCTGCCCTCCTGTTATACTGCTCGAAGGAAAAAGAGACGTAAAAGATAACGATAAGCACCTGCTCATTGAGCTGGGGAACAAGCTTGCCGCAAATCTCAAGGATGCAACCTTCAGAACCGGCAACGCCAAAGGCGCCGATGAGCTCTTCGCAAAAGGGGTTTCTGAAATTGATCCCGAAAGGATTGAATTTATTCTCCCATATAAAGATCACAGGAAGAAATATATTTATCCGCTTTCCTATTCTGCTTCAGTGGATGACATTAATCTGGCAAAGGAACCGGAAATAATATACAGCACAAAATCAGCCGGGCAAAAAAATGCTAACATTGTTGGTCAGTATGAAAACGGAATACGCAACAAACTGACAATTAAGGCTTCATATCTTATCCGCGATACTGTAAAAGTGCTGGGCTCCCCCTCACTTAATTTGAAGAAAGCCGATATTGCAATATTCTATGATGATTTGTGCAACCCCGCCCAGGGGGGAACAGGCCACACGATGAGAGTATGCGAGCAGAATGGTGTTCCTGTAATAACTCAGAAAGAATGGTTTAACTGGTTATAAATAAAAGGAGGTTTATAATGATCATTTATCTGCACGGTTTTGCTTCACATGGCGAAGGCAACAAGGCTAAAATGCTGAGGGAATATTTCCCGAATGAAGAGGTTGTTTCCCCCACGCTTCCTGTAAACCCGATGGAAGCCGTTGATTTTATCGAAAAGATATATAAATCCAGACCGGCTAATGAGCGGGTCGTATTCGTTGGAACGAGTTTAGGAGGCTTCTACGCCTATTATTTTGCGGCATTACATGATGCTCCCGGGGCATTTATAAATCCGTCATTAGAACCATGGATAACCCTCAAGGACAAAGTAGGCTTAAATAAGAGGCACGATACGGATGAGGAATTCGAATGGAAAGAAGAATATTTGGGCTACTTAAAGGAACTTTATGACAGTATTGACCGTACAGAGATTTATTATCGTTTCCTTTACTTCTTCATTTCCCTTGATGACGAGGTAATTAATCATGGAAAGATAATAGATCTTTTTCCCAGGGAGATAATAAAGTTTTACGACAAAATGGGTCACCGTTTCAAAGATTTTTCAGTCCTACTGCCCGAAATAAAAAAGATAGTGGAAGATCCTTATCGCGGTGATCCGGGGGAATTTCCGGATCCAGACTTATAGCCAAAGGTAAAAATCAACTATTCGGAACTCACCATTTTTAAAGAAAATGGTGAACCGGAGTTCACTTATAAAACTGTCTACACATACTATTAAAATTATTCATCCATTATATACTGCAATCTGTTGATTAATTAGGAAATAGTGCCTAATTTCATGCCCTGATTATTTGAATGCGCCTGATGGATGTGATATAATTTAGACTACGATGCCTTATATACCGACCCCGTGATTATCAATGAAATGAAATTTATCTCAATTTTAAATACAGGCATCACTTATGATTTTATCCAAGCATATCCTGAAGAGTATCGACCTTGATGAGATCAAAAAGAACATTATTCTTAAAAAAGAACTAAGTTCCCTTCTGCTCATCGTCCCCACAAAACGCAAAATAAGGGATCTCGAAAAGGAACTCATCAGGTCGTCTCCCAACAGAACCACGGGAAAACTAAACATACATACCATTGAAACCGTATCCGCTGAAATACTCATGGAGACTAACAGTAAATTCAGGCTTTCTGACGATGCCGTTTCTATGGTATTGCTTAACCAGTGTTATTCAGAATTAAAGGATTTTCTTGAATATTTCCCTAAAGATGAGCTGCCATCAGGAACGCTGCACAGGTTGAAAAATGTAATTTCAGAGTATAAACGCACAGGAATTACACCTGAACTGCTTGAAGAGGAAACTGAAACCAGAGAGCTAACCCATGGCGAAGTGCTTAAAATTAAGGATATAGTTAAACTTTACAGAAGCTTTAACCAAAAATGCGAAGAGTACGGAATTAAGGAGATTGGCGACATTTATGCCGGCCTTAACGCCATGCCCTCGGTTGAATTCCAGAAAGCTTTCCGCAAGGCTTATCCCGATGCAAGTGTTATAATTATAGAAGGTTACGACAATTTCTCGCCGAGCGAAATAAGCATAATAGACAGGCTTGGCGATATTCCCGGATGCAATACATATATCGACTTCGACTACTCCGGCAAAAACCCGAGTGTATTTAATCACCTGGAAACCATATACGACAATTTCAAGCTCCTGCAGTGGTCCATTATCCCCTTTTCCGGCACCAACAACAGTAAGGCTCACGAGTTTAAGGAAACGCTCTCGGGAAATCTTGGCCTGAATAAGAACAAAACGCAAAAATATGAGTCAAATGACAGGATTTTCAGAATAGAAGCCTCAACCAGAATAAATGAAACCGAAAAAATCGGCAAAGAAATAAAAGAGCTTATCTGCCCTTCAGATAATAAGAGTGTCCCCGTGGCGCCTCACGAGATCTGCGTGGTGTTTAATAAAATTGACAGGTATGCTTCTGTTGTACGCGACGTGTTTACTTCTTATAATATTCCCTATAATCTTACCGACAGGAAAGTGCTTGCAAACTCTCTTCCCGTGCTCGCGGCGCTGAACTTCCTGCAGATAAAAGAAAACGACTTCTTTTATAAAGACATAATGAGAGCCTTCAGCAGCGGTTATTTTTTTATAAAAGACTTTAATTATCCTGTCCTTATGAAGGTGGCTACAGGACTCAAAATTGTTTCCGGCTATAATAACTGGATGAGCCGCATAAAGGAAACTCTGGCGCTCATGGAAATTGAAAATAAGGAAGATGAAGATGCGCTCTGGTTCCTGAATAATATAAGTAAAGATAACCTGGAGGAAGCCCGCGAAAGCCTCTCTAAATTGCATAAAGAATTAGAACCTTTCAGCAGACCCATGGCCCCGGCTGAATTCAAAAAGGAACTCGATGATCTCCTCAGAAGATTTGGCTTTCAGAACAAAGTAACGGGTGAGAAAAAACGCAAGAATGCTTCTACCGAAAGCCTTGCCTCATTAGACTATTACAGATTTGAAGAAAATACAAGGGGTTACCAGAAATTTCTTGAAACGGTAGAAGACCTTCTTCAGCTAATTGAATCTTCAGGCAAAGACAAGGAATACGACCTCAGCTTTTACCTGTCGCAGCTCAGAACGGCTTTCAAGCGCACACGCTTTAATGTCCTGGAAAAATATAACTACGGCGTACTCGTTACCACTCCCGATGAAATAAGAGGACTCAAGTTCAAACACCTCTTTATTGGCGGCCTTATTGACGGCGAATGGCCAACGGCCTATTCACCTGAAATATTCTTTACCGAAACATTTTCAAGAAAAGACGAGCAGCACCAGACAGAGGAAAGATACAGGTTTTACCAGACACTCTCCAGCTGGACCGACAGGCTTTACTTATCATACCCCAAGCATGAAGATACAAGAGAATTTGAGAAATCAATATTCCTCAAAGAATTTGAAAATATTGTCTCAACCGAAGAGATTAATAGCGAAAAATACGCGGGCACAATTTATTCACTGCAGGAACTGCTTCAAAGAGCTGGAAAAGATTTAGGTACAGACGTTACAGGCGTATTTGATGGCATTACGCAGGAGGATATTCATAATGCTGTAGCCGTCGATAACCTGAGGGCAGCAAATCTTTATACAGGGACACTCTTTACCGGATCAATTAACGGGGCAAATGAGAATAACACGCTCATAAGCAATATAAGCGGCAAAAGCCTGCATTTGCTCGACGATAATTCCAAAGAAAAACTCACTTCCCTTAAGGACAAAACGTTTTCAGCAAGCCAGCTTGAAACTTACGCTAAATGCCCTTATAAGTATTTCACCGAAAAGGTGCTGAGGCTGAAAGTGATTGAGGAACCTTCGGAAGACGTGGAATCGAATGAAATGGGCACCATGCTCCACAGAATCTTCTGCCAGTTTTACAGGGAAGTAACAGATAATAAAATAGCAGTTAATATACAGAATAAGGATATGCTCCTTGAAAAGCTGCTCTCAATTGCGCGCGAAATGATAAAAGACAGGCTTACTTCACCCATAAGCTTTTACGAGAAAGAAAAAATACTGGGTATTGCTGGCAACCACGAGGACTCAATCCTCTACCGCTTCCTGATGACTGAAATTGAAAGCCAGGGTGACGGGTTCGTGCCGGCATACTTTGAGGTCTCCTTCGGCGAGGAAGGTGAAAGCTATGAGCTTGAGGGCGTTAAACTCAGGGGACAGATTGACAGGATTGACATAAATAAGGATCTGAAACAGTTCAAAATCATCGATTACAAGCTTGGCGGCAAAGCTCCTACTAAGCCACAGCTCGAAAATGGGCTTTCTCTTCAGCTCCCCCTTTACCTGCATGCGGCACAAACAATTATCAATAAAAATGGTGACAACTATACGCCTCACAGCGCAATCATTTATTCGCTTAAGTACTCAGCAGATGACTTTAAAAA
This sequence comes from Acidobacteriota bacterium, assembly GCA_050258415.1. Lineage (GTDB taxonomy): Bacteria > Bacteroidota > Ignavibacteria > Ignavibacteriales > SURF-24 > JAAXKN01. Next base: position 4,530 of record JBLMYS010000243.1, read on the forward strand.
GAACGTGGTAATTCAGGAAACATCTAAAAAGATTCCGCCGCTTATGGCTATGGAAATCAGTGCCAAAAAGATTCCGCAATATATAAAGTCAATTTCAGGCGGAGTCTTCAGCCTCAATGACAAAAGAGATAAAGAAACATGCAAGTACTGCGATTTTTCAAATATATGCAGGCTGGAAGGAGAACTTAACTGATGGAAGAAATTAAGAAAAACACAATGAAGTTTACCGATGAACAACAGGCGGCAATAGATTTTCCGGGCCACTGCCTTGTAACAGCAAATGCAGGCTCCGGGAAAACACAGATCTTCTCGGCCCGTTTTGTTAATACCGCTGTAAAATTAAAAGACGCCAGGAAGATTGTAGCCATTACTTTCACCGAAAAGGCCGCAAGTGAGCTTTACAATAAGATAGCTAAAGAGATTGATAAAAGAATAGATAATGAAGATACCAGTGAAGAAGACCGGGATACTCTTTTTAAGCTGAGGCGACAGCTCATATCGGCTCAGATATCAACAATACACTCTTTTTGTTCGGGCATTCTTAAAAAGTTTCCCGTTAAAGCCGGACTCGATGCCAACTTCACACCCATTGACCAGAGAGTTTCAAAAGAGCTTATTGAAAAAAGCATCGAGGAAGTTATAAAAGAAGCCCTTTCTGCCGAAACTCCGAACAGCCGGCAGGAAGACGTAAAATACCTGATCAGGATTTTCGGCTCCAAACAGAAACTTTCTGAAGAAATAATGAGACTTATTAATAACAGGACAGATGTTTTTGACCTGAAAGAAATATATTCGGGCACAAAAGAAGAAATCGCGCAAGGCTTCGCGCATAAGTTCGATACGCTTGCAAAAGAGCTGTTCCCTCCTGATAAAATAAAGAGGTTTTATGAGAACCTGTCATTAATAAATGGAACCGTGCTTGATAGGATCAATACTTTGCCACCAGCCCAAAAGGAAGCGCCAAAAGCTAAATATGACAAGATAGATGGAGTATTAGCATCCTTTGTAAATGGAATCAGTACTGTTGATGATCTTTACAACTTTATAAGAGAACTGGATAAAACAGGATCTATTACAGACAGTCATACACTTCGGAGCCCGGGCTATACAAATAACAACTATGTTAAAAGCAGAGTAGCAGATAACATCTCAGAATTTAACAGCTTCATGGAACTTGCATTTAAGTTTTCATACCCGGAGAATAGAGTTGAAGTTGAACTAAAGCTGGCTGAATTCGGCAAAAGACTTTTTGATTTATTCAGCATCTGCAATGGCAGATATGAAAAGAAGAAAAAAGAGAACAGTTTTGTGGATTTTGAGGATATACTTCTTAAAGCCAGAAAAATTATTGAGGATGAAGAAGTTTACTCGGCTCTAAGGAAAGAATTCCAGTATATAATGATTGATGAATACCAGGACACAAATGAGCTGCAGTATAACCTTTTCCTCCCAATACTGGACAGGCTGAATCAGGGAAACCTGTTCGTTGTGGGCGATGAAAAGCAAAGCATTTATATGTTCCGCAATGCAGACCTTAAGATTTTCAACAGGACAAAAGACGAAATTGTAGATGCCGAGGGTATGGAAGCAAAGAAAGTTCTGCCCCACAGCTTCAGAATGGCTGCACCGAACTGCCTTTTTACAAACGTACTTTTTGAAAGGCTTTTTGGGGACAGCAGCAGCGATCCCGAAATCCTAAAGGAAAAATATAATGAAGTTGGCAACACTCCCCTAAAGTGCGGTGTTGGCAAAGACCCCGTGGGACGGGTTGAAATAATGCTTTATGAAGAAAAGGATGAGGATGAAACTAACAAGGAAGCCGATATGATCGCAAAAAAGATCCTGCTGCTCCTTGGAGATGAGTCCTTCCCTCTTCCAGCCAAAGACATTGCAAAGGAACCGGAGGCACTGGACTTCCGCCACATGGCTGTCCTCTGCAGAAAAAGAAAGTCTTTCACTGCCCTCGAAAAAGCTTTTGTTCAATATGATATCCCTTACAGCATTGTAGGAGGACAGGGTTTTTACCAGAAGCAGGTTGTAAAAGATGTTTACAACTATCTTGCATTCCTTGTAAACAGGCTGGATGATGCGGCTCTTACAGGGCTCCTTCGGTCCCCGTTCTTTTCCGTACCCGACACCCTGATTTTCGAAATCTCACACCTGAAGGGGTATTCATTCTGGGAAAAGCTGGAGACTTCAGGTAAGCTGAAAGAGGTTGTATGGAAAATTAAAGAGAATATAAATGTAGCCCAAAGGTGCGAAATACCGGCCCTGTTAAGGAAACTCCTTAGCGAAACGCCTTTTATCTCCGCCGCGGCTTCGAGGAAAAACGGCAGCCAGGAGCTCGCAAATATCGAAAAGCTTATTGGCGTTGCTGATAACTTTTCTTCCAAGGGCTTTGTAACACTTTTTGACTTTGTGGATTTCCTTTCCGAATCGATAGAGGATGAGTATAAGGAAGGACAGGCCGCAGTCATAACCGACGACAACGCCGTAAAGATAATGACGCTGCACCAGTCCAAGGGCCTTGAATTCCCGGTGGTGTTTTTGTTTAATAGTCATCATACTCCACTGGATGACAGAATAATGAAAAAGAAAGTAACAATAAATAAAGAGTTCGGGCTTATCTCAACTGTACCTGGCAGTACATTTTTTGAAACTTATCAGTCGGCACCGATAAACGGCATGCACAATTACATTCAGTCGAAAAAAGAGATTGCCGAGGACAAGAGGTTATTTTACGTAGGGGTTACAAGGGCGGCAAACTATCTTGGGATATCGGGGAGCTTCAAATTCAATGATGATAACGAATGCAATTTCTCCGAGCGGAGCTTTATGCGCTTTTTGGAAGAGGGCCTGCTTCAGGGCAGAAAATTTACGGAACTGTTATCTGCCGTCAAGCCTGATCCTATTAAGGTAAGCGGGAAACTGGAATATCTTAAAGATAAGGAAATCTCTGAGCTTGAAATTGAAATTCCGGTTATCACTTCAATTAAGGATCCCTCAAAGGATAGAAGTAATAATCAAACTGAAACCGTGGCCCCCAGGCTCAATCTCGGCTCAGTAGCTGACTATTACGAATCGGAAGAAGTAATTACCGCTTCTAAATATGCGGCTTTCGCTGCCGACCCGGCCGACTACTATGAAAAGCATGTGCTGGGGTTAAAGGATTCTAAAAAGTATGTGCCTGAAGGAAAAAGTAACGGTTCAAGTGACAGCAAGCAGGAAACGGCCGCTCTCAAAGGAACCGTTACACACGAAATTCTGGCAAGGGATATAAAGGAAAGCGAGTTGACCTTAGAGCTTGTAAACGAAATTGTTGATAATGAAGGAGGTTTCTTTTTCGGGGATAACGAGGAGGAAAAGATAAAGTTTTCGAATGAGATCATCGCCGGGGTAAAGAAGTTCTACTCATCCTGCACCTATAAGGAACTCTGCAGCCATAAAGATTACGTGAACGAATTTGACGCCTACTATTATAATGAAGAGTACAGGTTCTACATGCACGGCTTAATTGACAAACTCATTTTCAATGGCGACGAGCTGGTAATAGTTGACTACAAGACCAACGACAAAAGGATAGAAGGGCTGAAAGATCTGGCAAAGGATTATTTCCATCAGCTCAGGTTTTATGCCGTACTGGCGGGCAGAAGGTTTCCAGAGGCAAAGAGTTTCAAGCTGCAGATAATTTTCACAAAATTCCCCGAAGAGAATTTTGTGCTCCAGTGCAGCAGAGAAGAAGTTGACCAATGCGAAAAAAATATTTCTGATATGGTAATAAAGCTCAGGACAAATAAATTCTTTAATTAGGCTTTTGAATTACAAACTTATTCCGGAATATTCTCAATGTTTGATATCCATAGTATAGCTAAAAGGCAGATTGAAATCCTAGGGCTTGCCTTATCACCGCAGGAAGAAGTGGGCCGCGATACAGTAGACCTTGCCATTTTCTTCGGTGTAGACGAGATAACAATAAAAAGGGATCTTAGGGATCTGCGAAGTCTTGGCATTTCAATTCACTCGATAAAGAAAAAAGGGATCTGTTTAGATGCCGGGCCCGGATCAGGTGACGTTGC
>JBLMYS010000244.1:0-5500 GCA_050258415.1 Acidobacteriota bacterium
GCCCTAAGAAAACAAGCTCAATATTCTGTGCAACGTCGGGCCTTTCCATTGAAAGCGCCTTAAAAGCCTTCAGCAGGTATTTGGGCGTTATGTATTCATAGAATATGCCCGCATGCGTAAGGCGCAGCTTGTTGTTTTCCTTTGGAACCGGCTTTACGTCCAGAAAATCCTCTTCGTCATAGCCGTGAGGCAGAATGATCACATCCTCGAAGGTGAGAAAAGGGAAAGTATTCAGGAGTTTTTCCTTTACCTTCCTGTTTACAGCAATTACCTTGTCCGCGATCTTAAGCGCCTTGTATTCCATCCTCTTATGGATATACTTGTGCATTGGCGTCAGATTGAACTCAAACTGGTTTCCGGTCCAGAGATCCCTGTAATCCACAAAAAGTGAAATATCAAATTCCTTGCTCAGCCTGGAAGCCATGCTGAAGGCCGAGAAAGGAGGAATTGTAACAAAAATAATGTCGAACTTTTCTTTTTCCAAAAGGTCTTTGGCAACCGTATAGGCTTTCTTCGACCAGAAGATCTTGTTATCGGGTATGAAAAAAGTCTTGCTCAGGCGGCTTAAGAACTTTCTTACCCATTCCGGGGGAAGCTTCATCGTCCTGCGCTTTGAAAGCATCGAATAGGGATCCATCCCTTCGGTCCTCACCACCCTTATTCCGGCATTCTCGCACTCTCTCATGAGCGACATGTCGTGCGCGAAGTAACCGGTACTTCCGGTCGTAAGAACTGTAGGCTCCCAGTTGTACTTTTTCATGTACTTTACGAACTTAAGCGTCCTCTGGACGCCGCTTAAGCCCATGGGAGGGAAATAATATGCAATAACGAGTACTTTGAACATTTTTACCTGTAAATTCTGTTTTTGAAAGCCTGCCCTTTTATAATAATCCTTGCATTGTCACACATATCAGGAATGATAATTCGGAGCTTCGTCTGTAATTATAACGTCGTGGGGATGGCTTTCTCTCAGACCCGCAACTGACATTTTCATAAACTGGGCTTTTTCCTTCATCTCTTCAATATTTTTTGTTCCGCAGTAGCCCATTGCGGCTCTAAGCCCCCCGATAAACTGATAAATGGTCTCTGAAAGAGGTCCCTTAACAGGCACCCTGCCTTCAACACCTTCGGGAACCAGTTTCTTGATATCCTCTTCCATATCCTGGAAGTAACGGTCGCTGCTTCCTTTTTTCATAGCTCCGAGTGAACCCATTCCCCTGTAGACCTTGAAGCTTCTTCCCTCAAACAAGACCGTGTCTCCCGGAGTCTCATCAACACCGGCAAACATGCCGCCAATCATAACCGTATCCGCCCCTGCGGCAATCGCCTTTGGAACATCACCGGTCTGCTTGATGCCGCCGTCGGCAATTAAAGGAATTCCCCTTTTACTCGTTTCCTTGTAAACATTCATTACTGCCGAAATCTGCGGCACGCCAACGCCGGCAATGACGCGCGTCGTACAGATACTTCCGGCACCGATGCCGACCTTAACGGCGTTGACGCCTGCTTCAATCAGGTCGTGCGCGGCCTCGGCAGATATGATGTTGCCGGCAATAAACTGCGCATCTTTGAATTTTTTTCTCAGCTCTTTAATGGTCTTCATAACTCCCATTGAGTGGCCGTGCGCCGTGTCTACAACAACCACGTCTGCTCCTGCCCTCAGAAGAGCCTCTGTTCTTTCAATCGTGTCGTGCGTTACGCCTACGGCGCCGCCAACCCTCAGTCTTCCGTGCTCATCCTTGCAGGCAAGGGGGTATTTCTTCTTTTTCTGAATATCCTTAAATGTAATGAGCCCCTTTAAGAGTCCGTCTTTATCCACAATCGGAAGCTTTTCAATCTTGTACTGCTGAAGAATTCTTTCGGCTTTTGTAAGGTCAGTCCCAACGGGTGCGGTAATGAGGTTTTCCTTTGTCATTACATCCCTTACCTTAAGGTTAATGTTGGGTTCGAAGCGGAGGTCGCGGTTGGTCAATATTCCGATCAGCTTGCCCAGATTGTCCACAATCGGAATACCAGAGATATGGTATTTATTCATGAGCGTAAGGGCGTCTTCAACCGTCTTTTCCGAATCCAATGTAATCGGCTTTAAGATCATTCCGCTTTCGGAGCGCTTTACAAGGTCAATTTCCTCTGCCTGACGCTCAATAGACATGTTCTTGTGTATAAAACCTATGCCCCCCTGAACTGCCATGGCAATTGCCATCTTAGACTCGGTTACCGTATCCATTGCAGCCGAAAGAAAAGGTATGTTCAGTGTAATCTCCGGCGTAAGCTTTGCAGTTAAATCAACTTCTCTTGGCAATACTGCTGATTTGGCAGGAATAAGTAATATATCGTCAAAAGTTAAACCATCATTAATAACTTTATTTGTATTCATATAGTCCTCAATTTTATAAAAAAAATCCGCCTGATACAAGCGGACACCTGCAGGTTATTTATTCAAAAGCCGGAAACCCGGTTATGTCTTCCCCCACAATAAGCGTGTGCATCTCGTGCGTTCCCTCGTAAGTCTTTACAGACTCCAGGTTCGCTGAATGCCTCATTACAGGATACTCATCGAGTATGCCGTTAGCCCCGAGTATCTCTCTTGAGATGCGCGCAATTTCAAGCGCTTTTTCGCAGTTGTTTCTCTTGGCCAAAGAAACATGTGTGTGTTTTAATGTGCCTTCGTCTTTCATGCGACCCAGGCGGTAATTTAAGAGCTGTGCTTTTGTAATTTCACTCAGCATATAAACCAGCTTTTCCTGCGTCATCTGATATGCCGCAATCGGCTTACTGAACTGAACTCTCGATTTTGCATAATCAAGCGCAGCAGTGTAGCAGGCCATCATCGCCCCTACGACGCCCCAGGCAATCCCGTAGCGGGCCTGGTTCAAGCACATTAAGGCGCTCTTAAGCCCTTTTGTACCTGGCAGCCTCATCTCCTCAGGAACAAACACATCCTGGAAAATGAGCTCCGAGGTTACTGAAGCCCTTAAGGAGTGCTTCCCCTTCATTTCAGGAGCATTAAAGCCCTTGCTCCCTTTTTCAACTAGAAATCCATTTACAACCCCGTCAAGCTTGGCCCATACAACTGCCACGTCGGCAATAGTGCCATTGGTAATCCACATCTTGGCGCCGTTTAATATGTAGCCCCCATCCACCTTCTCAGCCCTGGTTACCATGCCGCCGGGATTAGACCCGAAGTCGGGCTCCGTAAGACCGAAACAGCCGATCTTTTCGGCACTGGCAAGCCTTGGAAGCCAAAAAGATTTCTGCTCTTCACTTCCAAATGTAAAAATAGGATACATTACAAGCGCGCTCTGCACCGAGGCAAAGCTTCTGATGCCGCTGTCGCCCCTTTCGAGCTCCTGCATTACAAGGCCGTAAGCCACATTATTCATTTCGGCACAGCCAAAGCTTTGAGGAAGTGTACAGCCGAAGAGGCCTAGTTCAGCCATTTTCGGGATGAGATGCCGCGGGAATTCACCTTTGCGGTTATATTCTTCAATTACTGTAATTATTTCACCGGACACGAACTCCCGTACAGTGTCCCTGACAAGCAGTTCTTCTTCACTATAAAGACTGTCAATATTTAAATAGTCAACGCCGGTAAATTTTTCCATCTGCAGTAAAAATTTTTAAATAGTATATAAAATTATTAAATGACGCTAAGATATGCAACCTTCATCATAAATGAAATGCAGGATTATTACCCATAAGCTTATTCCATCTCCTCATCCGTCGGCTGAAAAACCTTTTCTACAACCTGCTTGATCAGATCATAGCCGAATCCTTTGGATAAAAGATAGGCATAAAGCCTCTGACTGATCTTTTTTCTGTCCAGATTCCGGCTCATCAACGAAGAAAGCTTCTTTTCGGCCAGCATTACCGCATTTTCAAAATCCACTTCACTGTTTTTCACCTCGAGGACATTATTTATGATCTCCTGCGAGACACCGCGGGCCTTCAGCTCGGCTTTTACCTTGTTGGGACCGAATGCTTTCTTATTGATCTTCTCCTCGGTAAACTCCCTTGCAAACTGCTCATCATCCAGGTAATGGTTCTCCTTCAGCTCCTGGATGACCGAATTTATGATCTCCTTGTCGTACTTTTTGGCCGATAGCTTCCGCTCAAGCTCCTTTTCTGAGTGGATCCTGAGCCCTAAGAACCTGAAGGCCGATTCCTTTACGAAATAGAACTGGTTCTGCCTGATGAGTTTGCCGATCTCCTCTTCAGTAAGATCGTCCCCCTTCCTGAGTGCGTTCTTCAGGAATACCTCGTACCTTAAGAATAGCTTCTCACCATTATCGAGAATCATCTTAACGTTATTTTTTATTTTGGCTACGCTTTCAATCTTCATAAATCCGACTCTTGCTAAAAAAAAAGGCGGCATAAGCCGCCTTATCTATTTTATCTTTTTCTTTCTTTTACCGGTTCGGCTTCAGCAAGTTCTGCCTCCTGAGTTTCCGGCTCGTCAGTCTTAATCATACCGAGCTTCTTCTTTACATCCATGAGAAGTTTCTCATAGAGCTCAGGATTCTCGATAAGCCTCTGCCTGAACTGCTCCCTTCCCTGGAAGCGGTCTTCGCCGTAAGTAAACCAGGCGCCGCCTTTTTTGACGATACCAAAGTTTACTGCCAGATCCAGTGCATCGCCCGTCTTGCTGATACCCTCGTTGTAAATAATGTCGAACTCCACCTCTTTGAATGGAGGAGCCACCTTGCTTTTAACCACTTTAACCTTGGTACGGCTTCCAACTACGTCGTTACCTTCCTTGATTGCGGAAATTCTTCTGATGTCAAGCCTTACAGAGGCATAAAACTTCAGAGCGTTACCGCCAGTGGTGGTCTCAGGGTTACCGAACATGACGCCGATCTTGCTTCTTAACTGGTTTGTGAAGATAACACAGGTCTTGCTCCTTGCAATAGCGCCGGTAAGCTTTCTTAATGCCTGCGACATTAGTCGTGCCTGCATGGCCATATGAGCATCTCCCATTTCACCTTCGATTTCTGCCCTCGGAACGAGTGCTGCAACCGAATCGATCACGATAACATCGAGTGCATTGCTTCTTACCAGAGTATCCACTATGTCAAGAGCCTGTTCGCCGTAATCCGGCTGAGAAACAAGCAGGTTCTGGATATCCACATTCAGCTTCTGAGCATACTGTATGTCGAGCGCATGCTCGGCATCAATGAATGCAGCCAAGCCGCCGGCTTTCTGCGCCTCGGCAATTATGTGCAGACATACGGTCGTCTTTCCGGATGATTCAGGACCATAAATCTCAACTATCCTGCCTCTCGGAACACCACCAATGCCCAAAGCGTAATCGAGTGAAATTGAACCCGTGGAAATGGATTCCACCGGCATCGCCACCCCATCACCCAGCTTCATAATGGACCCCTTGCCATGTGCCTTTTCAATAGCGGCAATGGAATCGCCAAGGATCTTTAGTTTTTCATCTTTTTCACTAGCCATTTTTTCTCCGATTATGTTAAATTAAACCTTTCTACTTCCGAAT
>JBLMYS010000245.1:0-17476 GCA_050258415.1 Acidobacteriota bacterium
CCAATTTCCTGTAAATACTTATCGAGAGACTGACTTTCCCTGTTAGTAAATTGCTTTGTTATTTTCAATAGACCTTAACTCCTGATATTATTACCATTCTAAAAACAATAAATCTGCAAAATCCAAAATAATAAAAACCGATAAATAATACTTTTTCCGGCAAAAATCAAGATTTTCAACAATAAAACAACATTTTTACGGTTTTGTTCCCGACTTTAAGAGATTTATTCGATATTAATAATACAATTTTACAATCTAATTAGTTTCCTTTGGCAATGGTAAAAAATATACATCCGGGAAATTTACAATTAATTTTACCATTTTCTTGCCTTCTGTAACTGCAAATCGGTTATAAGGAACTAAAGTTCCCGGGAAATTGTAAAGACACTAAATGCATATTTGATTAATTACAGAAAGAAATCAAGGATTTAATATTTATCTCACCCAAGTTACCCTATGATCGCACATAAAATGAAAAACTTAAGCTATTTATTCTTAGCCCTGAGCATAATAGCAGGATGCAGTACAATTACAAAAGTATTTAAGGCAGGAAGCCCCCGCGACCAGTATGAAGAGAAAATCAGGCAGGCGGGGCTTCTGGAGACAGCCATGGGGCGCGCCTGGCTTATGGAGGGCGAAAAAGCCCTGCAGGATTCCATAACAGTCAGGCTTCCATATAAAGAAGAGGGATATTTTTTTGCAGATAAGGCTCAGGCCGCAGGTTTCCGTTTCAGCTTAAAAAGGGGCGAAAAGCTGAGTGTTTCTGTAGAAAAGGATACTACGGAAAAGTTCTCCATTTTCACCGAACTTTTCAGTCTGGATAAGGAGACAAATAAAGCCGAACGAGTGGAATTTGCGGGTAATGGAGGCTCAATTGAGCATTCAGCAAATGAGGATGGCATATATATTCTAAGGCTTCAGCCTGAGCTGTTAAAAGGAGGAAGATATATTCTTACGATTAAGACCGGCCCGTCGCTCTCCTTCCCTGTTCAGGGCAAAGATGCCAGGGCAATCGGTAGCGTCTTCGGCGACAGGCGTGACGGCGGGATGAGGCGGCATGAAGGGGTAGACATTTTTGCACACCGGGACACGCCGGTTCTTTCGGCTTCAAGCGGGCTTGTAATAAGGGTAGGAGAAGACCACCTGGGGGGTAAAATAGTTCTTGTGAGCAATCTTAAAAACCTGAGCTTTTATTATGCCCACCTGGATTCGCAGCTGGTAAACGTAGGGACGTATGTAAAAGAAGGAGAAAAGATCGGTCTTGTAGGTAACACCGGTAACGCGCGCTTTACCCCATCTCACCTGCATTTTGGCATTTATGCCTCGGGCCACGGGGCGATAAACCCATATCCATTTATATATAATCTGCAGAAAGATCCTGGAGGCCCCGAATTAAGCACAAGCTCTTTAGGTGAGTTTGCGAGGGTAAGATCTCAAAAAGCCCTTTTAAGGCAATCCATGGAAAAAGGGAGCAGAATCTTAATGCCCCTTGAGAGGAATTCAGTTTTAACGGTCAGTGCCGCAAGCGGGAATTCATACCGTGTGGAGCTGCCGGACGGGAGGAGAGGGTTTATATCAAATCCCTCGCTTGAAAAGGTTGAAAAGCCCGTTTTAAGGAAGAGTTTCAGGAAAGACGCGGAGATTGTGGATGTGCCTGACGTAAAGTCCTCAAGGATCGCGTCTCTTACCAGAGATGAAGAGCTCGCCTTATACGGGGAGTTTAATAATTATTATCTGGTAGGATACAAAAATGGCTACGGCTGGATAGCCAGGTAGCCATTTTCAGGTAATTTCTTTTTTCAGGCGGCCAGTTTTCTGGCCAGGATGCTTTTAGCGATCGGGAAAATGGTTTCATCAAATGGGAAATCGAGGTCCGTTTCGCACCTGAAGGCAGCAGGGTTAGGCATTTCGGGGTGGCGCCTGATGAGGTCCATTTTAAGTTCTGCAAAAGCCTGGGAAGTAAGTTCAGAATTTCTGAGGGTTTCAATAAGGCTTGTTTTCATCACATTAAACGAGATATCTCCTGTAGGAAGAAAAGACATCGCGAAGCGGTAGACCTGCTCGCGGGATTGCCTGTTATCGGGGACAAAGAAGTAGCCTTCGTTCCTGTAGATAGGAATAATGCCGACTTCTTCAATTTTTATATTTTGTTTCACGAATTCGAGGATTGCCTTTGCCTCGGATAATGTCTCTTCAATTTCGGGTTGAGCCCAGTTAATAAATTCGAACAAGCGTTCCACCTCGGCGTCGGAATAATCCTCATTGCTGTAGATAATCTTTTTATTTTTAAGGTCCAGCTTTTCAATTTTCTTTGGAAAAAGGCTTTGGAACCTGCTTTTTTTATTGGATAATTCCTCCAGCAGGTGCATCAGTTCCACGAGGTCGGTTAAAACCGGATAAATCTTATGCTGGCGCAACTGATCTTTATATCTTTTAAGGGTGCCGAGCACCTTATACTGGCTTTTTTCCAGGTCTTCAATTGCTGCAATAAATGTATTAATTGAAAGCTTATCCATTCTAAACATTCCTAAAGTACTCCTACAATCATAATAGACATTTTATCTTATTTTTTCCAGAGGCAATATAAGAGAAAAACTTATAATTTTTAATGCAGTTATTAATTTCTTTTAAAAAAAAGAAAGCCGGCTATGATGCCGGCTTATTTATTTCATTTTAGGATTTTGCTTGAGAGATAATTTTTATTTATGCTGTATTGCTTTAATAAGTTCCTCTTTAGTCATTTTGCTGCGGCCGTGAATGTTCATTTTTTTAGCACGGTTATATAGTTCATCGCGCGTGCGGCTATGCAGGTCGTGTCTGGGGTTACCGGTTCCTTCAGTTCTTTTATTCGGTGTACGGCCTTCGAGGCGTCTACCTTTATTTACGGTTCTGGCCGCAATCTCCTCTGCGCGCTTTTCATCTGTTCCGCGTTTTTCCTGACTTTTCTTTATATCTTTGTATTTTCTTTCGTCTTTACTGCTCCAGGACGGCATAATAACCTCCATCTGGTTATGTTACATATTAATATATAATAATACATTTTATCCATTTATTGCAAATAAATTTTGGGAAAAAAATAGTTTCTGAGGTTTTACCATTTAGTAGTATTCAGGAGGGCTCTTAATCTTGTGCTATAGCGGCGGCTGATAGTAAAGGGTTGGTTAAGGTTTTCGAGGTAGACGCGGAAGGAGTGGTTAAACCACTTCTCCACCCTCTTGACGTAGTCCAGGTTTATAATAGTAGATCGGTGTATACGGATGAACATTTTAGATGGGAGGACCTTTTCCCACTCTTTAAGGAGTTTCTGGACGAGGAGGTGTTTAGCGTCGATTGTATAGACGTTGCTGTATTCCTCGGCTGCAGTAATAAGTATAATATTGCTTACCTTCACAATTTCGGGGTGGTTACCGACCATAAGGAAGAGTCTGTCGTCGCCGGAAAGTTTTCTGAAAGAGTTATTTTTGGGGTTAGAGCGTTTAGATGAGTTTTCCTGTTTTTCGAGTATCCGGTCCACCTTTTTAAGTCGTGTTTCAATAATTTTAAGGAGGTGGCCGGAACGGACAGGTTTAATGAGGAAATCGTCTACTCCCAGGTCCATAGCGCGGCGGAATTCCTCGAGGCCGGCTTTACCTGATGCAAAGAAAATGAAAGGGATAGCGGCGGTTTCGGGGTAGAGGTTTAGCTCCTCAAAGACCGAGTAGCCGTCGGGTTCAGAGATATCTGTGCTGCAGATAATGAGGTCAGGCGCAGCAAGTTTGGCCATTTTAATTCCATCCTTGCCATTTTCCGCAGCAGCAGCTTTATAGCCGAAATCCTCCAGGAGTTCGCGGACATAATCACAATAGCTGGCGTCGCTTTCAATGAGTAGAATTTTTTTCATTACATCCTTACCTTGTCAGCCTGTCAAAATCGAAAATGGTTTTAGGCGCAGATTACCGCAGATCTTTAAAATGAAAACGAATGCCTTTTCAAGCAGGATTTACGTTTCAAAAAGTAATGAACAAACCTCCTCCAAATAAAAAAGAAAGAATGAAGCGGCAGAATTTTCCTTCTAAAATGTCTCTTTTAATATATAGTGTTAAAAGTAAAGATTGTCAATATGAGTCAATGCCCCGATGACCAGAGTCACAGCCGGGCCACAGGGGTATTATTTTCTGAGTTCAGAGAGCCGGGTAAAGAGTTTTTTTTCTTCCTCCGAGAGGTTCCGGGGTATATTGACGCCGATTTTCACCATCAGGTCGCCGCGCTCAGAGGGGTTATTAAAATTCTTCATTCCGAGCGCTTTGAGGCGCAGGGTTGTGCCGGGCTGGCTTCCGGCGGGAATAGAGACGTTTACTGTTTTGCCGTCGATTGTTCTGATAGGTTGTTTTCCGCCGAGGACGATAGTATAGAGGTCGACTTTTGCGGTCATTTTAAGGTTATCGCCGTCGCGTTCAAAGACGGGGTGTTTTTCCACATGGAGAGTAAGGTAGAGGTCTCCTTTTTCGCCGCCGCCGGGTCCGGGAGCGCCCTGGTTTTTAAGGCGGAGTTTCTGGCCGTCCTTCATACCGGGAGTAATCTTAATGCGTATAGTTCTGCCGTCGATAGTGAACTGTCTTTCGGAGCCGTTAAAAGCCTCTTCGAGTGAGATATTCATAGTAGCCTCGTAGTCGCTCCCCTTACGGCTTCTTGCGCGGGCGCCGCGTCTGGAGGAAGTAAAGCCTCCGGCGCCACCGCCTCCCATAAAGGCCTGGAAGAAGTCGGAGAATCCGCCGCCACCCTGACCGCCGAGGTTGCTAAAGATATCCTCAAAATCGCCAGTTGACTGGTACTCGCGTCCCTGCTGGCTTTGAGCGAAGTTTCTGAACCAGTCGTCTGCCGTTCCGCCACCCGTGTTCTGGTATGCGTTATAGTTTTTGGAGAGGTTATCGTACTTTTGTCTTTTTTCGGCGTTACTTAGGACCTCGTTAGCCTCAGTAATCTCCTTAAATTTTTCCTCAGCCGCCTTATTGCCGGGATTTTTATCGGGATGGTACTGCTTGGCCAGTTTTCTATAAGCTTTTTTAATTTCTTCTGTTGTGGCGTTTTTATCTACGCCAAGGATTTCGTAATAATTCTTAAACTCCATTTTCTTCCCTCTGACTCAATAATTCAGGTATAAAAGTAGCATTATTAAATATAAAAATTTTGGAGGAAAAAATAAAAACAGGTCCGAGGTAAGAGGAAGCCTTCGGCAGTTTGGGTGCCGAAGGCTATAATTTAATAATTATTTTTGGTTTAGGATAGTTTCGATCTGGTCCATGACGTCGTTCATCTTTTTCATTGCAAGCTCAAAGGGCTGTGATGACAATGGATCTATGCCGGCTTTTTTAATGAGCTCGATCGGATAATCGGAACTTCCGCCTTTAAGTATGTTGTAATATTTATCCACAGCAGGCTTCCCTTCTGTAATTACCTTCTGGGCCAGGGCTGTTGAATAAATAAGAGACGTTGAATACTGGAAGACATAATAAGTATAATTGATAAAATGAGGTATGTATGCCCATTCGTACGCAATGTAAGGGTCAACGATGCATTTGCCCTGATCGTTCCCGTAATACTGTTTAACCAGTTTATAGTAAATATCACTCATCATTTCACCGGTTAAGGGCTGGCCGTTTTCCACAGCCTTGTGGATTTCCCATTCAAATTCAGCAAACTGAGTCTGGCGGAATATGGTAGTTCTTAAGAGTTCGAGGTAGCTTCCCAAGAGATAGAGTTTTTCTTCTTTTGTCTTAGCGTGGCTTACCATGTAGTTATTCAGAAGGTTCTCATTGAATGTTGAAGCAATTTCGGCAACAAAGGTTGCATAGTCAGAAGTTGCAAAGGGCTGATTCTTATTAGAGAAATAGCTGTGCATGGTGTGGCCCAGTTCGTGCGCCAGTGTTGAAACAGATTCATAATCGCCCGTCCAGTTTGTAAGGATATAAGGGTGAATGTCGTATGCGGCGCCTGAGGAGTAAGCGCCCGACATTTTGCCTACGGTAGGCATATAATCTATCCATCTGTTGTCGAAAGCTTTCTGCAGAGTCTGGAGGTATTCATCTCCCATCGGCTTTAAGGCGTCCTTAATTACCTTCTGGCCTTCTTCAATAGTAAAAGGCATTTTAACTTCCTTTACGATCGGGGTATAAAGGTCGTAGTAGTGCAGAGTGTCCACTCCGAGCATTCTTTTCTTCAGGTCGAGGAATCTATAGAGAGTAGGAAGATTTTTATGAATCTGGTTTATGAGGTTTTCATAGACAGATACCGGGATATTAGGGCCGCTGAGGCCATATTCGAGAGTACTGGCGTAATTTCTGTTTTTGGAATAAACCAGATCATTTTTCACCTTGCCTGCCAGGTTGGCGCCAATGGTGTTCTGAAATTTTGAATACTCAGTAAAGAAAGTGCTAAAGACCTTCTGCCTGTCGCTTCTGTTTTCGACGGTGCGGTATTTAGTAAAAGCCGGAGCCGAGAGTTCAACGGTCTGGTTACCGGAAAGAGTAACCTTTGCGTTAGGCATTTCGGCGTTATTGAAAATATTATAAACCAGGCTTGGAGTCTCCCCCGGGAGGTTAAAGCTCGCGAGGATTTTTTCTTCGGCTTCAGAAAGAGTATGGCTTTTGAGGCGTTCTATATTATCGACGAACATGCGGTAGTCTGAAAGCTTTTTTTCCTCGTTAAAGAAGTTCTTAAGCTTACCGGGGTCAATTTTTAATATTTCGGGGCTGATGAAGGAAGTCTTTTCAGAAAACTGGGTTCCGAGTGCTGAGGCTTCCTGGCTCAAGGCCTGGTTGGCGGCGATCTTAAGGTTCTGGTCGCTAAGGCGTGTAGCGTACTCGGAGAACTTATAATATTTTTTCAAAACGTCGAAGTACAAAGACAGAGCCTTATAGAAAGTCTGTGCATTTTCGCCAAGGCGTCCTTTAAAGGAAGCGACTTCGTCGATTCCTTTAACTATTTGAGGCTTATCCTGTTTCCACTGGTCCACCGAGCTATATAGGTCGGAGAGGTTCCACTGGTATTTAAGCGGGACGTCCTTTCTTTCGATATTCTGCGCGAATGTTTCCATAGTTATCATAAAAATTATTGTTAGAATAGTTATAAATTTCATTTTATATCCTATTAATTAGTTAATTGAAAATTCATATATAATGCAAAAGAAAAACATATGATTTAATATACGTCCAAAAAGAAAGGCAGGCGGGTTTGAACGCCCTTCATTTTCTTCACGCTTTCGAGTTCATTAAAAAACCTGAAGCTATCGCCGAGTTTTTCTTTCAGAACAGATTCTTTTGTTTCTGTTGAGAAGTCCTCGACGATAGATCTGAAGAATCCCTTTTGTTTCGGGAATTCTGTAATGTAATAGTTTTTGATTTTAGCCTTTGATGCGGCAATTTTAATAGCCTCATCAAGTCCGCCAATAACGTCGACAAGTCCCAGCTCCTTAGCCTGGAGGCCCGTCCAAACGTGTCCCTGGGCAATATCGTTTATCTGGCTAAAAGTTTTCTTTCTTCCTTTAGCGACCCTATCGACGAACATTTCGTAGATTCTGTCGATTTCTCTCTGGATTATTGCTTTTTCCTCTGAGTTAAAGGGGCGGCTTGTAGTGCCTAGGTCTGAGAACCTGCCTGTTTTAACCCTGTCGGAAGTAACGCCGAGTTTATTTTTAAGGAAGCCTTCGAAGTTAGGAATAATGCCGAAGACGCCGATAGAGCCCGTAATGGTAGTAGGTTCAGCGACGATCGTATCGGCGGCGCAGGAGATATAATAGCCTCCTGAGGCGGCATAGTTACCCATAGAGATGATAAAGGGTTTTTTGCCGTGAGTAAGAGAGACTTCGCGCCAGATCTCGTCGGATACGAGGGCATCGCCCCCGGGAGAGTTAACGCGCATTACGATAGCTTTAACGTTGTCGTCGTTGCGAGCCTGCCTGATAGCTTCGGTGATGTTTTTATTTCCTATTACCTTATCGCTCCCTTCTGTATTTTCAATTTCGCCGTTAGCATAGATTACGGCAATTTTATTTCTTGAAGAGCTGTTTGAGGCGGGGGCCACATCGGAATACTCTTCAAGTGTAACGAGGCTGACCTTTTCCTTTTTAGGCGCATGGGTCTTAAAGCGGAGGAGTTCATAGACCTGGTCGTAATAAAGAAGTGAGTCTATGAAGTTATATTTTCTTGCGTCCTCCGGGCGCTGGATAAGGAGGTTACCTGCAACCCTGTTGAGTTCATTATAAGGGATGTGACGGGAGGCCTCGATATTTTTGAGCATATTGTCATAAATGGAGCCCAAAAGTGCCGACATTTGAGTACGGTTTTCATTACTCATTTTATCTAGGCGGAAAGGCTCCGTTGCGCTTTTATATTTTCCGTACTGGAAGATCTGGGCTTCGATTTCGAGTTTGTCGAGAGTTTTCTTAAAGAAGTACATCTCAGCGCTAAGGCCCTTAAAGTCGAGGTTTCCGGCAGGGTTGAGGAAGATCTTATCTGCAACCGAGCCAAGGTAATAGGCGCCCTGAGAGATATTGTTGCCGAAGGCTACGATAAACTTTCCGGATTTTTTGAATTCGCCAAGTTCGCGTCTAATGGCCTCGATTGAAGCCATGCCGCCCGGCATAAAGTCATTTAAGTCGAGGTATATGCCATCGATATCCGTATCGCTTTTAGCCTTACGGATATTTTTAAGGACTTCATTAAGGCCTGCTTTACGGCTGACCTCAAAGGATGCGAATGAGAAGCCCGAGAAGGGGTTTGGAGAAGTCCTCTCTGAGAGCGGGTAGTCGAGTTTAACGACGAGCACCGAGTGTGAAGGGATAGTTTCTGTTTTTTCCTTTTCGAGCCCCGAGACGAGCAGAGCTATAAAGAAGAAAAACATAAGTCCCGTTAAAAGTATAACCAGGAAGGTGCCCAGCATGGAGGCAAACATAAATTTGAAAAACTGTTTCATATTTAAAAGGAATAATTGTTAATAAAACAAAGCTATGACAATTAGGCAATATTGTAAAGACCGCTCAAATAAATTTTTGCATCAGGCAGTACGGGGATGCATTTAGTTGTTGAAACGGATTTTATGGTTTATTACACTATTAATGTCCAGAAACAACAGGAAAGGTGTGTATGTTAGTAAAAAACCTCAGGAAAACAGACTTAAATAAACCGGTGCAGCTCATTGTTGTAGAAGGAGCTGCGGATTACCAGGGCACGATAGGATATTTAACTGAGGGACCAGAAAAGAACAGTTTTGGATTTAAGCCATTTGTAAGAAAGACTACGCGCAAGGAGTATGACTGGATCCCCCTTTCGGAGCATGATGAATTAGAATTCCTACGGTAAATGCCCTTTTGAAAAAGGCTCTGAATTTCTTCAGAGCCTTTTTCGTATAAAGTCTAGCTTATATCAATATCGAAGCACTGCAGGAGAGTCATAGCCTCGGGCATGCTGAACTTAGCTTTTTTAATTTTATTAAATTCGGGGTTAATGTCGTAGTTTGTAGCTTCCCTCAGATCAGCAAAGGAAAGGTTTGTGTTCTTAAATTTGCTTAAGAGAAAGTCAGTTCCGTTAAACTTCCCCTTGCTAAGGTCGGCATTTTCAAAGTTAACTTCCTTAGCGAAAGATCCGGTTATTTCAATTCTTCTAAGGTCAAGGCCATAGAAAACCGAATAGTCGAGTTTGCATTTTTCCATAATAATTTCGATGGGAGCCTCAGCTTCCTGCCAGTTAATGCCGATCATTTTGCAGTCAGTAAATTTGCAGTCGATAAATCTGCATCCGGTTATTTTAACGAGGCCGAGGTTGCATTTATTGAAGGTACAGTTTTCGAATCTCACGTATTTGAACCTGGTTTTCTCGAAGTTCATTTTATCGAAAGTACAGTCAGTAAATTCGGTATCCTTCAGTTCCGAATCCGAGTAATTTCTGCCGGAAATAGTTTCATGCTGGTAGAATTCCTTACCGAAGGCGATCCCCTTCATTTCGTCTGAATTAAATAAGTCGTTGTCGTTCATTGTTATTCTCTAATTATTAAATTGAAAATTAGGTAAAAGGATGGGAGGAATCAAGACGTTCGACGGGAAGGCAGGGGGAAAAGGGTTGGACATTGGGGGAATGGGAATTGTTCCTCAATTTGGCGGTTCGGCTGGAGAAAAAAAGAATACCTTTTTTGGGATTCTGTTTGGTTTGATATTATAGAGATGGGCATACGGGCGGGATGCTATTCCTTTTCCCAGATGACTTTTCTAATTGCGGTATTTACAATTTTGAATGTGAATTTTATGAACAAACGGACTAAATGGATTATTATTGCTGCGGCTGCCGTAGTTGTAATATTTATAGGTTTCAGGATTTTTTCAGGCAGCAGGCAGCAGGCTACGCAAGCTCCAAGACAGATGGCTCCCCTGGTTCGGATTTCCCGTCCTCAAAGGCAGGACGTCACATACACGCTCCGGTATACGGGTGACATAGCGGCTGTACAGCAGGCAAATATATTTTCCAAGGTAAGCGGCAACGTTGAGAGGATGTATGTTGACATTGGAGCTTATGTAAGGCGCAACCAGATTCTTGCGGTAATTGATTCGACGGAGCTTTTCCAGCAGTTTGAGCAGGCTCTTGCCACCTACAACAACAACAAGATTAATTTCAACCGCACGAAGCAGCTCTTTCAGCAGAATCTGATTGCAAGGCAGGAGCTTGACAATGCCGATGCGGCCTTAAAGGTTGCAGGCGCCAACTTTGCCACGGCACAGACAAGGCTCAGTTACGCTAAAGTTACGGCTCCTTTCAGTGGTTACATAACAAAGAGGTTCTTAGACCGCGGGGCTTTAGTACAGCCGGGCAGTTCCACGCTTTACACGATAATGGATCTTGACAGCGTAAAGATTGTAGTTAATGTACTTGAAAAAGACATACCAGCAATTGCCAGAGGCAAAAAAGCCATTATTAAAGTGGATGCTTTCCCCGGGCGGCAGTTCGAGGGAACAATTTCGAGGGTCAACCAGGCGATTGACCTTACCACGCGCACACTGGCAATTGAGATTATAATACCCAACAGGGACGGAGCCTTAAAGCCCGGGATGTATGCCGAAGTAAACATCATAGCCGCTCAGCACAGGAATGCGATTACTGTGCCCACGCAGGCTGTAATGCACGATGAAAAAGGAAATTTCCTTTATCTTTTCGACAATGGGAGAGCCAAACGGAATGACATACAGACAGGAGCCGATGAGAACGGGCAGACTGAGGTGACAACAGGTCTTAGTGATTCGGCAAGCGTCATTACCGTAGGACAGCAATTCCTGAAAGACGGAATAAATGTAAGATTAGCAAAAAAGTGAAAGAAATATATGTGGTTAACCAGATTAGCGCTCCGATACCCTATTTCGACATTCCTGTTTGCATGTATCGTTCTGGTATTCGGAGTAGTTTCGTTTTCGCAGCTTCCGGTGGATCTTCTGCCGAACATATCGATACCCGTAGTAACGACGGTTACTTTTTACCCCGGCGCCGGTCCATTGGATATGGAACAGACAGTAACAACATTAGTTGAAAGAAATGTAAGTTCAGTAAGTGACGTGGATTATGTTCAGTCGTCCACAAAAGAGGGTATCTCGCAGGTAAGGATTAATTTCAACTGGGATGCAAACCTGGACGTAGGGCTTGTGGACGTGGTGCAGAGGGTAAACCGTATAATGAACCAGCTGCCCACGGGTGTAAACACGCCTGTGGTATTAAGGTTTGATATTACGAACCTGCCTGTCTGCAACATCGCCATGTCGGGCAATATGGATGAAAGGGATCTTTACGATCTGGCATATAACGTCGTGGAGCCGCAGGTGGAGCATCTGCCGGGAGTAGCATCGGCGCAGGTATTAGGAGGCAAGATACGCGAAATTCATGTAATACTTGACCGTGACCGACTGGAAGC
Source organism: Acidobacteriota bacterium (assembly GCA_050258415.1). Classification (GTDB taxonomy): domain Bacteria; phylum Bacteroidota; class Ignavibacteria; order Ignavibacteriales; family SURF-24; genus JAAXKN01. Next base: position 11,923 of record JBLMYS010000245.1, read on the forward strand.
ACTTCAGATTCCGGTGCAGAGTGTACTTTCGGCAGTAGCAAACTCAAATCTTATAATTCCATCCGGAGATCTGAAAGCGGGAACATACGACTATTCGCTCAAGACTGAAAGCCGTTTTAATGTAGTTCAGCCGATGCAGGATATAGTTGTAAGGGTTGCAAACGGGGTCCCGGTAAGGATAAGAGACATTGGGAAAGTGGAAGACAGTTTTCAGGAACAGACAGAGCTTGTAAGAATAAACGGGCAGCCAGGGCTTACGCTGAGGGTGCAGAAACTAGCAAACGCCAATACTGTAGAGGTAGTAGACGCCGTTGTACGTGCCCTGCCTCATCTTAACGGAGTGCCGAATACGGTGAGAATGTCACTTTCATTCGACCAGTCGGTTTATATCCGTCAGACTATTTCAGGTCTTCAAAGGGAAGCCCTTTTAGGAGCAATACTTGCAATGATTATCATCATGCTTTTCCTCAGGAACGTAAGGGGCACGCTGATAATTCTGGTAGCCATTCCCCTTTCGATTTTAATTACGTTTATATGGTTCCGTTTTGGAAACGTGACGCTTAACATTATGACATTCGGAGGCCTGGCACTTGCAGTAGGAAGGCTGGTGGATGATTCTATTGTGGAGCTGGAGGCAATTTCGCGTCATTATAATGAAAGGAAGGAAGGGCAGACGAAGATGCAGGCCACGCTGGCAGCTGCAAAGGAAGTGGCCTCCCCTATCTTTGTCTCAACGCTTACAACAGTCATTGTATTTCTGCCGATTGTGTTTTTAAGCGGTATTGCAAAGATGCTTTTTATTCCGCTGACAATTACAATTGCAGTGGCACTATTCGGGTCGTTCTTTGTTTCAAGGACTGTTACGCCCCTGATGTGTCTTAAGTACCTGCCGCCAGAGAAGCAGTTAGACAGGAATTCCAATAAGCTTCCGGATAAAATCAGGGTTTTTGCGCATGACGCGCTGGAGAAAATAGATGATACCTATGTCAAATATCTTGAAATGGGATTAAAACGGAAAAGGTATGTTATTATAGGGATTGTAGTTGCCGCTCTCGTTTCGCTTATACTCTTCAAGTTCATAGGAACGGAGTTCTTCCCCGAGCAGGACGAGGGGCAGTTCACGCTATCGGTAAAGCTGCCAGTCGGGACGCGCACCGAGGTAACGGACCAGGCTGTAAGGAACATTGAGCAAATTATTCTAAGGAATGTGCCCGAAGTGGAGACAATGATTTCGGATATTGGAGTGCCTGCAGCCAGGAGCGGAAACGTTTTCAGCAGGAATCCCGGCAGTCACGCGGCAAACATACAGGTTGCCCTTGTGCCGATTGAGAAGCGGAGCCGAACGGTTTTTGAGATTGTAAAGGCGCTGCGGCCCAAGGTTTCGGGGATTCCGGGAACAACGGTATTTGCAAGCACAGGAGGGTTTTTGAAATTCCTCATGAATTTCGGTTCGACCGCCCCGATTGACGTTGAGATAAGGGGCTTTGACCTTGAGACGGGTTCCAGGCTATCGCACGAGATTTCAGACATTGTGCGCAGCGTTCCCGGTGCCACAGACGTACAAAGCAGCCGTGAGGATAATCTTCCTGAGCTGAGAATAAATATTGACCGTCAGAAAGCAGGCACTCTTGGAATTAACGTAGCCGAGATCTCGAATACAATTAACACGATGATAAACGGCTCGATCGCCTCACTTTATACAGATCCCGTAACTGGCAACCAGTACAATATTCTTGTGCGCCTGAATGAAAATTACCGTTCGAAGATAAATGACCTGCAGAACATTAATATTACCACACCATCGGGCGAGCAGGTGCTTCTTGGAAACATAGCAACAATTCAGCTGGCCAACGCGCCGGTGCAGATAGACAGAAAGTACCAGCAGAGAATTGTTGATGTAACGGCAAACGTTTCAGGGCGTGACCTTGGAAGCGTGGCAGCAGATATCAACCAGAAGCTTGCGGGGCTGACCGTTCCGCCGGGGTTTGAGATAAAACTTACGGGAAATGTTGAGCAGCAGCAGAAGACTTTCCGCGATCTTCTTCTGGCATTCGCGCTTGCAATAATACTTATTTATGTAGTAATGGCTTCGCAGTTCCAGTCGTTTATAGATCCTTTCATCATTATGTTCACGGTTCCTTTAGGGTTAGTAGGCGTATTGTGGGCTTTGTTCCTGACGAATACGACACTTTCTGTAACATCGTTCCAGGGGATAATTGTTATGATTGGTATTGTTGTAAGTAACGGAATTCTTCTCGTGGATTTTACGAACCGGCTCAGGATGCGGGACATAAATCTGCATGATGCAGTAGTGCTGGCAGGAAGAACGAGATTAAAGCCTATTCTTATGACCTCTCTTGCCACGGTGCTGGGGCTTATACCTATGGCGGCCGGAATTGGCGGGGAGAGCACACAGGCGCCTCTTGCAATTGCCGTAATAGGAGGGCTTACGGTTTCGACGCTGCTCACGTTGTTTTTTGTTCCGGCTCTTTACATGGTATTTGAAATGAAGTTCAGGCGGAAGCTAAGAGAAGCCAAAACCGAAGAAGATTCTTTGACAGAAAGCACGGGGGAGGAAGACGATAAATGATGTTAAAGACCAGTCTTGCAGCCTTTCTCTTCATGCTCTTTGCATATAATTTGCACGGGCAGGTAAAGGTTGTAAAATTCGACAGACTTTCGATTCAGGACGCGACCAGTATGGCCCTCGAGAACAATCCTTCAGTAAGGATAGCCAGTTCGGGCTACGATGTAAGCCGTTCGCTTTTAACGCAAAGCCGGGCGGGTTACTTCCCTGCCATAAATTTTGCGGCTTCGGGCACATACACGCAGGGTTCTTTTGTATTTAACCCTTCAATACCGGTACGCGAGCAGATATACAGGAGCTACACGGCGGGATTTCAGGCACAGCAGCTGTTGTGGGACTTTGGGAGGACCTCGGGCAGGGTTTCGGCAAATGAAAACTTTGTTGGGGCGTCCTCGGAGGATTACCAGTCGGCGCTTGAAAACGTGGTTGTAGGTGTGCAGACGGCCTATTATACATATCTGGAGACGCAGTATGTTGTAAGGGTAAATGAAGAGACACTTCAGCAGGCTGAGGAGCATTTGAGGGTAGCGCAGGCATTCTTCAAGGCCGGTAGGACGGCGGAATATGATGTAACAAAGGCGGAGGTGGATGTTGCAAATGCGGAGGTAAACCTGCTCAGGTCGCGCAACCAGGTGCAGATAGCAAAGCTTCAGCTGGAGAATGCAATTGGGGTTCAGAACCCGGGCAGTTATGTGCTCCTGGATTCGCTGAGGGCCGATAAGTTTTCGATGTCGCTCGACAGTGCAAGGGCGATTGCGCTTGAAAACCGTACGGAGCTAAGGGCGGCAAATTACAGGGTTCAGGCAAACAAGGAGCTCTTAAGTGCCACGTGGGCGCAGAATCTGCCTGTAATTTCGGCCGTAGGGAATTACAACTGGAACGGTTTCGGGCTTCCCTTATACAGCAGGTGGAATGCGGGGTTAAACTTCGCACTGCCCATTTTCCAGGGATTTTACGTCAGTGCGCAGGTTCAGGAAAGCCAGGCCAATGTAGAACAGGCTATGGCAACGGCCGACGTGCAGAGGCAGAATGCCATTCTGGATGTTTCGCAGAATTACCTGGCAATGAACGAGGCTTATCAGAGAATCGGGGCCAGCTACAAGCTGGTTGCCTCGGCAGTAGAAAACCTGAGGCTGGCGCAGGGGCGGTACAATTCAGGCGTTGGTTCGCCGACTGAGATAACGGATGCGCAGATAACGCTGGCGAACGCAAGGATAACGAACATTCAGGCTTTGTATGATTACAATACGTCTATGATAAAGCTGAAGAAGTCGATGGGGACACTGGGGGGAGGTCAATTAAAAATTAAAAATTAAAAAGTGAAAAGTGAAAAGTAGAAGAAAGTATGGGACTGGAAAAACCAGTCCCTCTTAATTTCATCCTCTTAGAATGCGGCCGGGAAAAGAGGTGGTGTGGGTGTTGTTTTCGATAACGGGGGTGCCGTTTATGATCACGTGTGGAATTCCAACCGGATACTGATGAGGGTTGGAATATTCGGCTTTGTCCTGGATCTTATCGAAATCAAATATAGTTATATCGGCTATTTTATTTTTTTCAATTACTCCCCTGTCCTGAAGCCCCAGTTTCTTAGCGCTCATTGAAGTCATCTTTTTAATCATAGTTTCGAGGGAGCATATTTTTCTACTCCTTACATAATGGGCAATTGCGCGCGGGAATGTACCGTATCCGCGCGGATGTGCGATTTTGTTTCCGAGCGGAGGCTCCGGCGAGTGCACGCTCGCGTCACTTCCGATCATTACGAGCGGATGGGCAAGTATTTTTTCAGTATTCGGCTCATCCATTGCAAAGCCTACCATATCGGTCAGGTTTTCCGTTTCAAGAATAACTTTTACCGCAGCGTCGAACGGGCTAAAGCCCATTTCATCTGCGATATTCTGGACAGTTTTTCCCTGATAGTGCCTGAATTCAGGTTTAGGCGTTCCAGCAATTAGTATTCCGTCCCAGGCACCATTAAGTTCAGATACTTTTGTCTCCACTGAATCCTTCATGCGTTCAAGCTGGCTTTTGTCTGATAGGCGTTCAATGAAAAACTTATCGCCTCCCTCGCGGGCCCAGAGCGGGAAGAACATATCGAGGGAAGTTGCATACGCGGTATATGTATACCGGTCGGCATGGATTTCAAGTCCCCTATCGTGAGCTTTTTCAATCATTAGCAGGAGTTCATCGGTTTTAGACCAGTTGGATTTTCCGCAGGCCTTGAGGTGAGAGACCTGTAGTTTGGCTTCAGATGCCGCTGCAATTCTGATAGCCTCATCGAGAGCTTCGATTACGGATTTATCCTCGTTGCGCATATGAGTAGCGTAAAGCCTCTGGCTTTTCGGGATAGCCTTGCAGAGTTTAATAAGTTCCTCAGAATCTGAGAAACTGCCGGGGAGGTATTCGAGTCCCGAAGATGCTCCGATAATGCCGGCCTGGGAGGCCTCCTGAATTTTCCGGAGCATAATGTTTAATTCATCTTCGGTAGCCTTGCGGTCGCCCTCGCCCATAGCGAAACTTCTGATGGAGCCAAGTCCCGCCATCATAGCCAGGTTAATGGAGAATTTCTGAGAAGCAAAGTAGTCCATGAATTCCGGGAAAGAGCGCCAGGTAACGTCGATGTTATAATTATCCTTTATGCGTTTGAGGGATTTATCGAGGTCGGAGTTCATGCCACCCAAAGGGGCCATAGAGCCGCCGCACTGGCCGCCAACTTCTGTAGTAATTCCCTGCCGGATCTTGCTTTCCGCGCGGGGATTGACCAGGAGCGAGATATCGGTATGGGAATGGATATCTATAAACCCGGGAGAGACCTTAAGTCCCTTAGCGTCAATTATTTTATCTGCCGTGGCATGACCAAGTTTTCCAATTGAGGCAATTCTGCCGTTTCTGATGCCTATATCGGCCTTAAACTCTTTTCTTCCGGTGCCGTCAATTATGGAGCCGTTTTTAATAATAAGGTCGAACTGG
>JBLMYS010000246.1:0-12656 GCA_050258415.1 Acidobacteriota bacterium
ATCCTTTGCTGAGTCGATTGAAACGTGCTTGTCGGGATTTTTTGTCTGATGCATTACAAATCCGAAGCCTGCAGAACAGTCGCTGAAAGCGGGAACAAAGATCGGAACATTTTTCTTGTAAGCGGCATAAACAACTGAATCCTCGCACTTTGGTCCGCCGTTGTTTTCCAGGTAGCGGCCCATTTCATAGATGAATTCACGTGAAGAATAAGGGCGCGGTTCAAGAGAGTCGGCAATTTTGCCAATGGTTTCGTCGCAAATTCTTAATTCATCTTCGTCGATGAAAGTATCATAAATTCTGTCAATTGCGAGATCTCTCATTTCGTTGTCGTTAACCCACTTGGTACCGATGTAATGCTTGAAGCCAAGTGCTTCGAAGAAGTCCTGATCCACGATCAGAGCACCCGTAGAAACAATGGCATCGACCATGTTGTTATTGACGAGGTCAAAGACAACTTTCTTTAGCCCTGCTGAGAATATACTTCCTGCCAGTGTAAGGAATACAGTGCATTCCTTTTCCTGAAGCATCATGTCGTATATTCTTGCTGCGCGGTTAAGGTCGCGGGCTGAGAAAGCCATTTTCTCCATAGCCTCCACGATCGGGACCACGTTGTTTTGCTTTATGTCGAAGTGCTGAATTGTTTCTTTGAGATAGTCTTTTTTCTCTGCCATTTTGTCTTTTTTCTCCTTTTTTTTACTTACTAATATACTAGAAAAATCATAATTCAACAGGGGATAATTTAGCATCTGATGTCGCTAGAAGAACTGCTTTGCTACTTTGAGCACCCCCTGCTTCCAGGGAACTCTGTGTGAAACACCCGACTGGCCCTTAAAGGTTTCCAGGTTATCGAGGTACCATTTATAATTTCTGATGAGGGCATCCTTGTTTGAATATTTCGGCCTGAAGCCGAGGAGCCTTTCTGCTTTTTCAATTGAGACGAATGAATCTTTAGAGGCCGTCTCGTAAACCCATTTGTACAAGGGGGAAAGTTTAAGAAATTCCAGAAATTTCAGTGCAAATATAACAGGTTTTTCTGGCAAACCAACAATTTTTTTTCCAAAACCCGCATAATCCAGGACTGACTGATAGTCTTCCCTCATAGTTGTAAATTCTTTTGCCCCTATATTGAAAGTATCATTAACAACGTTCTCAGGAAGCCTGGCGCAGCTGTAAATAGCGTCGCAAAGGTCCTCAACATCCAGAAGCTGGTAGCGGTTATTTCCTTTTCCGATCATCGGGAATCCCTTGCCGCTATGTGCCCAATCGTAGAGAAGCGCAAAAACGCCCAGGCGTTCGGGACCTATAAAAGATTTAGGGCGGAGGATTGGAACGCACATTCCTTTCCTGCGGAATTTCAGGCATTCATTTTCAGCTTCAATCTTTGCCTGCCCATACGGGCCTACGCCTTCGAGGCGGTCACTCTCAAATATCGGGTGATGGTCCGGTATGCCGTAGACGGCGGTAGATGAAATATGTATGAATCTCTTTACGCCCTTTCCCGATGCAGTCTCAAGCAGGAGTCTTGTTCCTTGGACATCGGTCGAAAAGATCTCCTCTTTTGTATAAAGGGGGAGAGCCGCTGCAGTGTGAACAACAATATCAACCCCCTGCATTGCGCGTTCAACGTCATCTTTATTTCTAATGTCCCCTTTAACTACGGATATTTTATCAATGACGTCTTTGTAGTCAAACTCCGCAACGTCGAGTGATGTAACTTCCTCATTTTTCTCTAAAAGGTAGCGTACGAGGTTTATGCCAAGAAAGCCGGCCCCTCCGGTTACAAGAAATCTCATAATAAAATCCAAGTTTTTGTAAGTACAACCTTAAAGTTAACAATTTTGTGGAATTCTCAAAAAAAATTATTAACCCACTCCTGCAGAATGACATCCCCTGAAACAAGGCGCCGGGAGATGATGTTTAAGGTGGGTGTGTTAAGCTAATGTCACTGAAAGTCATTCCCGTTTTTTGTATAATTGTATGATGATTAATTTAAAAGAACATAGTTCAGGCGAGTCCGGCCGCCCGGTGGACCTTTACAGCACTATAGCCTCGGTGGTTCTGCATTTCGCTTTATTCTTTGGGCTTATTGTTTTAATGAGAATAGCCGAGAACGCTTCCGGCAGTTCATATGGGGGATACTATGTCGATATGGTCTCCCCAAAGGGGGGCGCAGAAGGAAGTTTTAATTCGGAAAATCTGATGCCCGAAGAAAAAGCTGTTCAGGAAGAAAAAGCTGCAGAGAAAACTAAAGATGAGGAAAAGGAATCTCTTCCAGAGACAAAAAGCTCCAGGCAGCCTGAGAAGGAAACAGTAAAAGCAGATAAGGACAGCAGGGAAGTAGAAAAAAGCGCTCCATTAAACAGAGGTCTGAGCGGTACCTCCAGTCACACCGCCGGGGGATATTACAATATGAATTCGGGAGGCTTTGATTCAACGGGCTTAAGCCAGATGTACCAGGAGTCTACCCTGAAGGTTCGTATGAAGTATCCTTCAGGCTGGATTTATATGGATCAGCAAAGAAGAAAGAAGCTCGACGGCATTACATTCTGGGCCTCGATGGGGAGCTACAATCCACCTCCATATATTCACGTTGAAGTTGTGGAAAAATATATATTTAATCCCGACCAGTATAGATACAAGTATGATTTCGGGCGTTTTACGGGCTACTATAACGATCCCAAGGAACTTGAAGGCCAGATCTCACAGACGATATACATCAGGACCGGGGATGATGAGGATTATTCGATAAAGCTTATCATGCAGGGGCAGGAGGCCTTCAGGCAGTTTCAGCCTGTTTTCTTTGCCATGGTCAGGTCCTTCCGTTTCGGAGACTCCCTTTTTTAGCACTCAAGCGAAAAGTTTGTAAAATTCCATTGAAAATTATTTTATTTCATCTAACTTTAATAAATGGAAAAAATTACAGGGATGGAAGCGATGAAAAAAGTAGCGAGGTTATTTCTTGCAAGTTATCTCCTGCTGTCATTAGGGGGATTAAGCAGCATTCTTGCCCAGGATGAAAAATTCGAGGGTACGGTGGAGATGTCTTTAAAGGGAAAGAAATCCGATAACGACATAAAGTACTATGCCAAAGGCGATATGGCAAGAGTTGAGATGGGAGAAAATGCCACTAAGCAGACCAGTCTTCCTCTGCAGGGAACAGTGATCTTCAGGAACAATAAAATGTTTATACTTATGCCCTCAAGGAAGACATACGTGGAAAAGGATCTTAACATTATCAACACATTAAATGAATTAAGCCGCAGGGAAAATCTTGAGAGCAGGATAACGAGGACTTCTGATGAAAAAGATATATTAGGTCATAAGGCTATAAAGTGGACCGTCAAGACCAAAAGCGGCGAAATTGAACTATGGAGCACTCATGAGCTTGGTAACTTCCTGTTCTTCCAGAATGGGAATGCCGGAAGTTATCCCGGGTGGTTCCAGAAGGTAACATCAGGGGGCTTTTTCCCTCTTTTAGTTATACAGAAGGACTTAAACGGCGATGAGGTCAATCGTCTTGAGGTAAAAGACATTAAAAAGGAGCGCGTCGACAGCAAATATTTTGAGATCCCGGCGGACTACAAAAGAACTGAGGGACGCCAGGGAGGCGGGCGCGGAAGCAAATAAGGGGGCTTAAGAAAGCCATAAAAAAGGGGGAAAATTTGGTAAAGAGCCTGAAAACTAAAGATTTTATAGAAAAAACTTCCCCTGTTTCTTGACTTTGTTTTAAGATAGAGTTAACTTTAAGACCTTTATTGGGAAAAAATAGTTGATTCGGAGGAGAATTAAGTGAAACAAGAAAAAATGACCAGATTTATCAGTACAGAGAATGCTGCTAAAAAATGGTACGTAGTAGATGCCAAGGATCAGGTTTTAGGCAGATTGGCAGCCAGGATAGCTCGCGTTATCAGAGGCAAGGAAAAAGCCATCTTTACTCCTAATGCCGATACGGGCGATTTCGTGGTTGTTGTCAATGCCGATCAGGTTAGGATGACAGGCAAAAGGGAGTTGCAGAAGACATACTTCCATTATTCAGGATATCCAGGCGGTGCTAAGTTCAAAAGTTTTGAAGAATTAGTACAGAAAGATCCTGAATATGTCATTCAGCACGCTGTCAAGGGAATGCTCCCGAAGAACAGATTAGGCAAAAAATTAATAAAGAAGCTTAAAGTATATGCGGGAGAAAAACATCCGCATGAAGCTCAGAAACCAGAGACATTAAGTTTATAATTGGAGTTATTTAATGGTGGATAACATTTACGTCGGTCGTAGAAAAACCGCAGTTGCCAGGGTTATATTAAGAAACGGTAATGGAAAGATTACTGTTAACGGTAAGGAATTTGAACAAGCTTTCTCCCTTGAGACACACAGGGATGATATCTTAGCCCCATTTAAGGTTACAGATACACTGGGCAAATATGATGTCTTCGCCAATGTTCAGGGTGGTGGTACAACAGGGCAGGCGCAGGCCGTCAGGTTAGGTATTGCAAGAGCATTGGAAGCAATTAATCCTGATTACCGTCCGGCAATGAAGGCTGAAGGCTACCTGACACGTGACCCCAGAATGGTTGAACGTAAGAAGTACGGCAGACCTAAGGCAAGAAAGAGATTCCAGTTCTCTAAGAGATAATCTCATACAAACTGGCAGAAAACAATATTTTTTTAACTATTCATACTTTTGGATTTGCCGACTGTGTCCCGCATAGAAAAGGGATTTAGGTGAAGATGAAAAAAGTAGAAGTAAAACAGGAACTAGGAAATGAAGAACATCGATTTAACCGAACTGATCGAGGCAGGTGCTCATTTCGGGCATTTGACCCGCCGCTGGAATCCCAAAATGAAACCATATATTTTTATGGAGAAGAACGGGATTCACATCATAGACTTAAAGAAGACTAAAACTTTAATCAACGATGCTGCTGAAATCATGACCAAAGTGGTAGCCGAAGGAAAAAGAGTAATGTTTGTCGGCACCAAGAAACAGGCAAAGCACATCATAGCTAATGAAGCTAAAAGGTGCGAACAGAACTGGGTTAGTGAAAGATGGCTCGGTGGCATGCTCACGAACTTCTCAACTATTCGCAAAAGTATCAAACGTCTTACAAACATCGAAAAGATGGAAAACGACGGTACTTTTGACAAGATTACCAAAAAAGAAAGACTTTTCCTTTCAAGGGAAAAAGATAAATTAAGAAAAGTGCTCGACGGTGTGGAAACAATGACAAAGCTGCCAGGCGCACTTTTTGTCGTTGATATCAAGAAAGAGGCTATTGCCGTACAGGAAGCCATCAGGCTCAATATTCCGATCTTTGCCATTGTGGATACCAACTGCGATCCTGATGTCGTGGATTATGTCATCCCTGCCAATGATGATGCAGTTAAGACAATTGAACTGATCACTAAGGTTATGGCTGATGCAGTAATTGAGGGTCTTGGAAAAGCCAAAGAGCTCAGAGCACAGGAAGCAGCCGAAAAGGAAAGACAGAGAAAAGAACGCGGTGAAGATGAAGTTGAAGCCAAGGAAACAGTAAAAGAATCCAAACCGGCCAGGGAACCAAGACGTGACAGACGTCCTAATAAAGAAACCGAATCAAGGAAAAGATAATTATGGAAATTAGTGCAGAACAAGTCAAATCATTAAGAGAAAAGACCGGTGCAGGTATGATGGACTGCAAGAAAGCCCTTACCGAAGCCGCCGGCGATTTCGAAAAGGCAATCGAAGTCCTCAGAAAGAAAGGTGCTTCTGTTGCAGCAAAGAGAGCTGAAAGAACAGCAAACGAAGGCGTTGTGCTTACTTACGTTTCAGACGACAAGAAATCTGCCGTAATGGTAGAAGTTAACTGCGAAACTGACTTCGTGGCCAAGAGTGATGATTTCCAGAACTTTGCTAAGTTTGTTCTTGATACAATAGTTAAAAATAAACCATCAAGTGTTGAGGAATTGCTTTCTCTTAGCAATGAGGGCAAAGTAGTAGCACAGGAACTTGAAAACCTGATCGGAAAGATCGGCGAAAAAATTACTGTAACACGCTTTGTTATTGAAACCTCAGCCGATGGTGCAGTAGTTGACTATGTACACCATGGTTCAAAACTTGGTGTTTTAGTACGTGTAGACAAGATCGGCCAGGGCGACCTGAATGAAATGGTTGGCATTATGAAAGATGTTGCCATGCAGGTTGCAGCCATGAAGCCGGGTTTTGTTTACAGGGAAGAAGTTCCAAAGGAAACTATTGAAAAGGAAATTGAAATCTACAAGGAGCTTTCAAGAAAAGAAGGCAAGCCGGAACAGATTCTCGAGAAAATCGCTCTGGGTAAGCTGACCAAGTATTATCAGGAAAACTGCCTGTATGAACAGGCATTTATAAAAGACAATACGAAAGCGGTCTCGGACCTCTTCAAGGAATACAACAAAAAGTACACCACTGAAGCGCGGCTCGTACTGTTCCACAGATATCACTTGAGTGACGAAAAGAAGTAATTTCTTAAAAGGTCTTATTTAATAAGACCTTTTTTTTTATTAAATTGACGGAGAAATATGACAAAGCTTAAATATAATAGACTGCTGTTGAAACTTAGCGGCGAATCGCTCATGGGAAAGAAGGGCCATGGAATTGACCCCGCGGTTCTGGATTTCTTTTCGACTGAAATTAAAAAAGTACACGATATAGGCGTTCAGATAGGTATTGTTATCGGTGGCGGAAATATTTACAGGGGCCTGAGCGCAAGCGAGCAGGGGATAGACCGGGTTACAGGCGATCAGATGGGAATGCTGGCAACGGTTATTAATTCTCTTGCACTTCAGAACGCTATGGAGCATAAGGGAATCTATACCAGACTTATGACAGCTATTCACATGGAAGAGATAGCCGAGCCATATATCAGGCGGCGTGCCATCAGGCATCTTGAGAAGGGAAGGGTGGTTATATTCGGAGCCGGCACAGGTCATCCATATTTCTCTACTGATACGGCAGCTACATTAAGAGCCGTTGAAATTGAAGCCGATGCAATATTAAAGGGTACACGTGTTGACGGAATTTTCGACTCGGATCCGGAGAAAAATCCATCGGCCTCGAGATTTGAAACTATCTCTTATCTGGATATCTTAAAAGACAGGCTGAAAGTAATGGATCTGACGGCAATCAGTCTTTGCCAGGAGAATGATCTGCCTCTTATAGTATTTAATATGGATAAGCCGGACAATCTTCTTAAAATAGTCATGGGCGAGTCGGTAGGTACTACAGTCGGTAATTAAAAACATTAAACAACATACACAGAGGAAAACCATGAACCAAACTATTAATGATGCCAAGCAGAGAATGGATAAATCGATTGAAGCCTTCAGGGCGGAGATTTCAAAGATCCGTTCCGGTAAGGCTACCACGGCTTTGCTCGATGGAGTGAAAGTGGACTACTACGGCACAACAACTCCCTTAAAGCAGATGGCAAACGTCTCGGTACTGGATGCTCATACTCTGTCTATTACCCCCTGGGACAGGTCGGCGGTTCAGATAATTGAGAAAGCAATAATGACTGCGGATCTTGGTCTGAATCCTTCAAGTGATGGTACAAACATCAGGGTTCCAATTCCCATGCTTACAGAAGAAAGAAGAAAAGAGCTGATGAAGATAATCAAAAAGATGGGTGAGGATTCAAAAGTTGCAATCAGGAATGTGCGCAGGGATGCAAACGAACACCTGAAAAAGGAACAGAAGGAGAAAAAGATTTCTGAAGATGAGTTAAAGAATCTGGAACAGGACATTCAGAAATTCACAAATGATCACACAAATCTGATAGACGAAATAATAAAGCATAAAGAAAAAGAGATTATGGAAGTATAAACCTCTTTTCTGCAATTGAAAAAAGCCGCCCTATATGGGCGGCTTTTTTAATTTTTATTATACTATTTATCTTTTCATAAAACTGTTGTAATTTCATATCAAAGAAATTTTTATTCAATTATTTTTCAGAGGAATGCATTATGAAGATTAGAAAGGAGGAAGCCCTGGAGTACCATTTCCAGGGGAGGCATGGAAAAATAGAAGTCGTTCCGACAAAGCCTTGCGTGACGGCAAGGGATCTTTCCCTGGCTTATACTCCGGGTGTGGCAGTGCCATGTTTGGAAATTGAACAAAATCCCGAGGATGTTTACAAATATACTGCCAAAGGAAATCTGGTTGCAGTTGTTTCAAACGGCACGGCTGTCCTTGGCCTGGGTGATATAGGACCCATGGCCGGAAAGCCTGTAATGGAAGGCAAGGGAGTTCTTTTCAAAAGATTTGCAGATATCGATGTATTTGACATCGAACTTAAGACAAAAGACCCAAAGGAAGTTATTAAAGCCGTTCAGCTTCTGGAGCCGACATTTGGCGGAATAAATCTTGAAGACATAAAAGCTCCTGAATGCTTTGAAATTGAAGAGGAATTAAAGAAGACCATGAATATTCCGGTTTTCCATGATGACCAGCATGGAACGGCTATTATTTCATGTGCCGCACTCTTAAATGCTGCAGAGCTGGCAGGCAAGAAGCTGGAAGACTTAAAACTGGTCATCAACGGCGCCGGGGCAGCTGCAATTGCATGCGCGAACCTTTACGTAAAGGCAGGCGTAAAAAAAGAAAACATAATGATGTGCGACTCCAAGGGAGTCATTGCAAAAAGCAGAACTGACCTGAACAAATATAAACTGCTCTATGCGGTTGAAACAGAAAAGCAGACACTTGCCGATGCTATGGAAGGAGCTGATGTGTTCCTGGGCCTTTCGGTTGCAGGCGTAGTTACAAAAGATATGATCCGCTCGATGGCAAATGATCCTATTGTATTTGCAATGGCAAATCCTGATCCGGAAATTAGCTACGAGGATGCAGTTGATGCCAGAAAAGACATCATTATGGCTACAGGAAGAAGCGACTATCCGAACCAGGTCAATAACGTGCTCGGGTTTCCGTTCATCTTCCGCGGCGCTCTCGACGTAAAGGCGACCGCCATTACAGAAGAGATGAAAATGGCTGCCGTTGAAGCTCTGGCATGCCTGGCAAAAGAGAAAGTACCGGATGTGGTAATAAAAGCTTATGGCGGGCTTGATTTCTCATTCGGCAGGGAATATATCATTCCGAAGCCATTTGATCCGCGCGTGCTCTGGAAGGTAGCCCCTGCAGTTGCAAAGGCTGCAATTGAAAACGGGGTAGCCAGGGTAAAGATTGAAAACTGGCATGAGTACGAGGAAGAGCTCAAAGAGCGCCTTGGAATGTCAAAAGAAGTAATCCGCACGATGATACAGAAGGCCCAGAAGGCGCCCAAGCGTGTTGTCTACCCGGAAGGAGAGGAAGACAAGATCATAAGGGCTGCTGTAACATCTCTGGAAGACGGCATTGCTAATCCAATACTCTTGGGTGATGAGTCCGTAATTAAAGGTAAACTTGAGGCTATGGGAGTTGAGGCTGAAGGGATAACAATAATCGATCCTTCAGAGGCCAAGACATCTGAAACATACATGAATGAGTTCTACAAGGTGCGTGAACGCAAGGGCATGACGCTCAGACTGGCCAAGAGCCTTTTGAAAGAGCCTAACTATTTCGGTTCAATGATGGTGAAGCTGGGGCATGCAGACGCGCTCATCAGCGGTCTTACGACATCATATCCTGAAACCATCAGGCCGGCGCTGCAGTGTCTGGGAGTAAAGGAAGGGTTTAATGTTGCCTCTGGGCTTTATATGGTTATAACAAAGAAGGATGTATACTTCTTTGCAGATACGACTGTAAATGTTAACCCTACGGCTGAGGAACTGGCAGAAATTGCAATTTCCACGGCTGATACGGTAAAACGTTTTGATATTGAACCCAGAGTTGCAATGCTTTCATTCAGCAATTTCGGCAGCGCACCGATGCCGGAATCGATAAAGGTTAGACAGGCCGTTGAAATCGTAAAGAAAATGAGGCCTGACATCATGATAGATGGTGAAATGCAGGCCGATACGGCAGTCGTTCCGCAGATCCGTGAAAACGACTTCCCGTTCACCACACTTAAAGGCAAGGCTAACGTGCTCGTATTCCCTGATCTTAATTCCGGAAATATTGCCTATAAGCTGATGGCCAGAATAGGAAATGCTGAAGTTATAGGTCCTGTTCTTATGGGTATAAGCAAACCTGTTCACGTGCTGCAAAGAGGAGCTTCTGTTGAGGATATAATCAACATGACGGCGATTGCAGTAGTTGAAGCAGCTCAGAAGTAATAGACGCGGCGAAAGACGGCATTTACTGCCGTCTTTCGCATTTTTTAGGAGATGAATTTACTTTGGAAAGACTCTTACCCCTGGAGTAAAAAGAAGCAAACCAATGCCGGAAAAGCAGATAGAGATTGTCTGACCATAGATTTACGAATACCTGAATGCTTATCTTAAGACCCGGATTTTCGAGAGTACCCGCAAGTACATGCACTAATTTTTAAATTTTATTTAGTACATTATATTTAATAACTTGTGTTAAAGAGCATATTATTTTTTATAGCCAGTTTGATAGTCTTCTTTGCAGGAATTATTTTATATGGAATGATTCTGAATCTGAGGGATGTGCCTTTATCTGAAGCTCTTGCAGAAAAACATATGACATATATGACGAATGTTCATCTGATTATTGACAGGCGCAACTACAGGCTGGACTTATATTCCGATACGGTTCTTGTGAAAAGTTACAGGGCAGTTTTCGGGAGAAATAATAATGGTGCCCGCAGGCCTTCAAATGAAGGTCCTGTTACTCCGGTTGGTAATTACCAGATTTGTGAGATCGATACAGCATCAGATTACCACAAATTTTTAAGGCTTAATTTTCCGAATTATAAAGATATAACAGAGGCTTATAAGGCCGGCCTGATACCGGAAAGGGAGTATGAGAGACTCTATGAAGAGCTTGAAGCCGGGGGGTGTGCAAAATCCACCAGTAAAAAATTTCCTGCCATGGGAATTCACGGGACCGGCAGGCTGAATTTTATATTCAAGAATCTCCCGTTTACTTTTAACTGGACGAACGGTTCTGCTGCTGTAAGCAATGAAAACATAGACGAGATCTATTCTGTAATTAAACCAGGGACTGAAGTTGACATCAAAAATTAAATTTCTTTTAGTACTATCTCTTTCTTCTCTATCAATCATCTTTACCTCATGTGAGAAAAAGCAAGCCCCGAAGCCGGTTGTGCCGGTTGTAACTCCCGACTCTGCAAAGAAGATCGACAAAAAATTTGCCGAGGAGAGAATCAGGCAGATTCTGGGCACCAAAATCAGCTTCTTTGAGGAAGGGAAATTTCAGGAGGATTCCTCGCTCGGCATTGCAGCTGGCACTGAAAAGAACGACAAGAGCGAATGGGGTATTAAATTCTTTTATTTCAAGAAGGTCAATAACGATCTGAATAAAGCCTTTGAGACTCCGCTCTTGAAGGGCTCGTTTACCGAAAGCCTTACAAAGAAGATAAAGCTGGGCAATGCTAACTATGAAATGATTTACTACGATTCACAGGCTTATTTTATGGGAAGCGGCGGCGGTGAAGTGTTTAATTATATCGTGGACTTCAACAAGAACCAGGTCTATTACGCTCACTTCTTTAGTGTAGAGAAAAAACCTACTTCTCTGTATTTGTCGCCCAATACAAATATAAAGGAGATAAGGGATTTCTTTGTAAGACACTTTCAAAGAGACTATCCTGAGTTAAAGATAGTTGAGAAGGATTACAACCTGGAAGACATTTTTTAAGGTATAAAACAGAATTTTCAGAAACTACTTAATATGACCATTTACAAGATTCTGCTGCTTGCAATAGTTATTGTCATTTCAGGCAACAACTTCCTCTTTGCACAGACTGAGGATCAGGAAAACGCTGAACAGTATGAACTTATCAGTATTGAATTCCACGGAAACAATTCAATTCCCAGTTCAGTCCTGGAAACCGTCATTTCTTCCAAGGTCACCCCGAACTGGTTTTATAAACTGCTGCATAAAGTATCGAGCAGTTTAGGCCTGCCTCCTGAATACTTTGATTCACTTAAGATACCCGAAGACATGAAGGCCCTTGAGAAGTACTACAGGGATAACGGTTTCTTTAAGGCAAAGTTTTCAAATGACTATAAAATTGACAAAAATAAAAAAGAAGCCACACTTATATACAACATAGTTGAAGGGCCCGATTTTAAGATCAGAAGCTTTGCCTATCAAGGGCTCGATTCGCTGCCATATGAATACAAAGAAAGGATTATCTCAGACAATTCGGTTGATACCACAAAGTCGTTTTCCAGGACTTTAGTCGAACAGGAGACAAAACCTGTAATTACTTTTCTGAGAGACCACGGCTATATGAACGCCGATATCAGAAAGCCTGACGTGTATGTTTATACCGACTCTGATTTTGTAGATATAAAGGTCGGTGTTGTTGCAGGAAGACGCTATAAGATCGACAGCCTTGAGGTGGAAAAAAAAGGGCCGGGAAAGGAAGATGTGGAGGACGGGCTTATCAAAAAAATAGTAAGTATAAAGCCCGGGGATTACTACAGCGCAGATGAAAAGCAGAGGGCACAGGTAAGGCTTTACAGAACAAACCTTTTTTCTTCAGTTTTGATAAGCGGTGTGGTGCCGGATTCTAACCGGAGCCTCGTAAACCTCAATATTACGGGCGAC
>JBLMYS010000247.1:0-3522 GCA_050258415.1 Acidobacteriota bacterium
CTTAAGACAACCGGCTGAATTATGCCGGTTCCAATTGCAAGCACTGAAATTACAATTGCCAGTCCCAGGAAGTTCCCCCCGTATGGAAGGAGCCCGAGGCCGAAGATCATAATAAAAGTGCCCGCTAAAATGAGCGTTTTTTCGGAAAACTTCTGCGTCAGCATTTTAATAAATCCGCCCTGTATTATGGCTCCCACAATACCCATAATTCCGAAAAGGTATCCAATCTGCTGGTCTGAAAGCTGGTAGGCCTTATAACCAAGAAGAGCGAACGTACCGTAAATTGTTGCGCCCGAAAAAGTAAGAATAAAGAACAGAAGAATCAATATCCCTACATCGGGATGTTTTAAGGTCTGGACGAGCCCTTTTATGTCCAGTATGTTCGTTCCTGATATCTTGAGATGTTTTGTCTTTTCAACGTCAACCGTTTCCTTGAGGAAGAGGAATGCGAACAGGAGCGCCATTGCTGAAAACGAGGCACTTGCAAAGCCCGTAAAAGCGTATCCGTAACGGGAGAGGATTCCGCCTATCATGGGACCGAACACAAACCCGAGACCAAAAGCCATTCCTATCATTCCCATACCTTTGGAGCGTTCCTCCTTTGCCGTAATGTCGGCAATATAGGCCTGTGCAACCGCAATGTTGCTGCCTCCAAGGCCTCCGAGAATTCGGGAGAAGAGAAGGAGGAGAAAAGAATGTGAAAAGCTGAAAATAATGTATGAGCTTGCCGTTGATACCAGTGAAAGCAGTATCACGGGGCGTCTTCCGTATTTGTCGGAGACTCTTCCCAGTATTGGGTTAAAAATGAACTGCACAAATGAAAAGCTGGCAAATAAAATTCCAATTCCAAACTCGCTTATACCGAGGTCCTTCGAAGCGAATGTAGGAAGTATCGGTATAAGTATTCCAAAGCCCATTAAATCTATGAACACAGTCATAAAAATGACTGAAAGTGACGTTTTCTTCATATTTATTGTTTATCCAATTCCCTTATGATTGCGTTTGTAATTTCTCTTGTTCCCACGTAATTGTCGGGGTTAATGTCGCGGGTTACGTTCTTCCCCTCGGCAATAACCGTAGCTACCGCCTTTTCAATTCTTCTTGCAGTATCCATTTCGCCGATTGATTCGAGCATCATAACGCAGGCCAGAATAATTGCCGACGGGTTAGCCAGGTTCATTCCCGCAATGTCCGGGGCGCTGCCGTGCACGGCTTCAAAAAGAGATATATCGGGGCCCCTGTTCGCGCCGGGAGCCATGCCCAGGCCGCCAACCAGTCCGCTTGCCAGGTCAGAAAGTATATCCCCGAAGAGGTTTGTAGTTACAATAACGTCAAACTGATAGGGGTTTAACACCATCTGCATGGCCATATTGTCTATAATTTTATCATTAAACTGAATATCGGGGTATTCCTTTGAGATTTCTCTCGCGATATCGAGGAAAAGTCCGCTCGTATATTTCAGTATATTAGCCTTATGGACGGCGGTAACTTTCTTTCTGCCGCGGTTTTTAGCGTATTCAAAGGCAAATCTGAGTATTCTTTCGCAGCCGCGCCTTGTAACAATTCCGATAGTCTCTGCTGCTGAACGCGAAGAATCGATATAATGTTCAATTCCCGAGTAAAATTCTTCAAGATTTTCCCTGAATATGACCATATCTATGTGGTCGTAGAGGGTTTTAATGCCCTTATAGGTTTTAGCCGGGCGTTCATTTACATAAAGGTCGAATTCCTTTCTCAAAGCCACGTTTACACTCCTGAAGCCCTTGCCTACTGGAGTAGTAAGGGGGCCTTTCAGGGCAATTTTATTTTTGGCTATAGAATCCAGAGTAGCCTGTGGCAATGGGTCCTTAAATTTTTCTATAGCGTCCATTCCTGCCGACTGGACGTCCCAGTATATTTTAATTCCCGCGTGTTCAATCACCTTAATTGCGGCCTCGGTGATATCCGGGCCTATTCCGTCGCCAGGAATCAGTGTAAATTCGTAGCTCACTTTCCCTCCTAAAATTTTTATTTTCTGAATTTCACCGGATTGGTGCCCATTATACAGATATCCTCATAATATAATAATGAAATTCCTGTATACCAATCCAATACCGAATAAAAGATATGTAATCTGTAAATTTACAAAAAACGGGGGTCGATTTCTAGTTCGAAGTTCACGGTTCGAAGTTCGAGGTTAGGAAATCGCCAACCTTGAACTTTGAACTTCGCACCTTGAACTTATCAATTATATTTTATATTCTACAATAGTTAGCCTCTATCCGCCGGATTATTATAATTAAAAAGAAAAGGAGAATCTGTTATGAAAAGGAATAAGGAAAATCTGATAGTGGGAGTGATTTTAGGGAGTATAGCTGGCGGTGTTTTGGCCCAGATTTTAACCCCCGTCTCGGGAAGGCGCGTCCGCAGGGAAATTAAGCGAGGCATGAATACCTATATGAGCAAGGCTAAAACACAGAGCCAGAGGATTCTCGACGAAACTAAAAACGTCACCTCCAGCTGGATCGACAGGGCTCAGGACGTATTTACACAGGCTAAAAAGTATGCCTCGGGCAAAATTGACGTTCCAAGGGATAGTATTGAAAGTGAGATAACCAAACTCAGGAATGCCCTGGCTGCTGCGGTTGAAGCCTATAAGAATTACGAAAGTGAAACTGAAGAAACCACGGCTGCCGGTGAAACCAGACGCTCATCTGTTGAGGTAAAGGACCAGCTTACGGCTGAATATGAGGATGAAACACTTCCCAAACGTGAAAGCATGGGAAGAAGATATGAAAATGAAAAACCCCGCTAAAAGGATTTTCTGAAGTAAAAGGGTAAGGCGCATAGTCTTGCCCTTTTTTTTTGATCCCTCTTTCTTTTTAATTTTTAATTTCTAATTTTTGATTCATAAAAAAGAGGGGCTCATATGAAAAGAACAGTTCTATTCTGGATCCTTGCTTTTATTATTACCATAGCTTCTGCCGTATATCAGAGAATGACGGGACCTACCTATCCCCTCTCGGGCAAAGCGCAGCTAAATGGCTCTGAAGTTAAATACAAGTTCTTAAGAAGCCACGGAGGCACCACCAGCCCACTTATCAGCCTCAGTGTTCCCGATTCCACTTATTCAGGCGTTTTAAAATGGAAGAGATTTAAGACACAGGACAGCTGGACGGACCAAAAGATGCAGTATGCAAAAGGAAACCTTTCAGCCACACTTCCCAATCAGCCCCCGGCAGGAAAACTTGAATACAGGGTCCTTATTTCAAAAAATGATGAAACCGAATACCTCCCAAAGGATAGAAATGTGGTCGTAAGATTTAAGGGGGATGTGCCTTTGGCAATCTTAATTCCGCACGTAATTGCAATGTTCGGCGCCATGCTTCTTTCAACGCGCACGGGACTTGAATTCTTTAATAAAGCCCCCAACCTTAAAACTCTTACTATGTGGACACTCGGATTTTTGATTGCCGGAGGAATGATACTTGGGCCTTTGACGCAGCTTTACGCTTTTAACGCTCTTTGGACGGGATACCCGTT